>NZ_AEWE02000047.1:5023-21177 GCF_000190455.2 Pseudomonas sp. TJI-51 | reverse complement strand
GGCGGTCGTACCGTCGGCGCCGGCGTCGTAGCCAAAATCATCGAGTAATCTCTCGACCGATTGAAAAAACCCCCGCTCAGCGGGGGTTTTTTTTATTGGGTTGACACTAAATGGGGGCGTCTATAGAATCACGCCTCCTTTTAGCGGGCGTAGTGCGTCCGTTGGGAACAGCCTGGAGTCTGAAATCCAATGCAAAATCAGCAAATCCGTATCAGGTTGAAGGCTTTCGACCATCGCCTGATCGACCAATCCACCCAGGAAATCGTGGAAACCGCGAAACGTACTGGTGCACAAGTGCGTGGTCCAATTCCACTGCCTACCCGCAAAGAGCGTTTCACCGTTCTGGTTTCCCCGCACGTCAACAAAGACGCGCGTGACCAGTACGAGATCCGCACTCATAAGCGTGTTCTGGACATCGTCCAGCCAACGGATAAAACCGTTGACGCGCTGATGAAGCTTGATCTGGCGGCAGGTGTGGAAGTACAGATCAGCCTCGGCTAAGACTTCGGTCTAGTCGTGTAACGCTCTGAAATGGGCGGCCATAGCGGGTGAAAGCCCCGTACACTCATGAGGTTTACAACATGACTATTGGTGTAATCGGTCGCAAGTGCGGTATGACCCGCATTTTCACCGAAGAAGGTGTCTCCATTCCGGTCACGGTCATTGAGATCGAGCCGAATCGCGTCACCCAGTTCAAAACTGAAGAAACCGATGGCTACCGTGCAGTGCAAGTCACTGTCGGCGAGCGTCGTGCTTCGCGTGTGACTGCCGCTCAGGCAGGCCACTTCGCCAAGGCCAACGTTGCCGCTGGTCGCGGTGTTTGGGAGTTCCGTCTTGAAGAAGGCGATTTCCAGGCTGGCGATCTGATCAAAGCTGAACTCTTCACTGCAGGCCAGCTGGTTGACGTTACTGGTCAGTCCAAAGGTAAAGGCTTTGCCGGTACCATCAAGCGCTGGAACTTCCGTGGTCAGGACAACACCCACGGTAACTCCGTGTCGCACCGTGTTCCTGGTTCCATCGGCCAGTGCCAGACTCCTGGTCGTGTGTTCAAGGGCAAGAAAATGTCCGGTCACATGGGCGCCGAGCGCGTGACTGTTCAGTCCCTGGAAGTAGTTCGCGTAGACGCTGAACGCAACCTGCTGCTGATCAAAGGTGCCGTACCTGGCGCTACTGGTGGCGACGTGGTTGTACGTCCAGCTGTCAAGGCTCGCGGTTAAGGGGAAACTGACATGCAACTTAATGTAAATGACGCTCAGGCGATCGAAGTTTCCGAACTGACTTTCGGTGGCGAATTCAACGAGACGCTGGTTCACCAAGCAGTCGTGGCCTACATGGCTGGCGGCCGTCAGGGTACCAAGCAGCAGAAGACCCGTTCCGACGTGGCTGGTGGCGGTAAGCGCCCATGGCGTCAGAAGGGTACTGGCCGTGCTCGTGCTGGTACCACTCGTGGTCCGATCTGGCGTGGCGGTGGTGTAACCTTCGCAGCTCGCCCTCAAGATCACTCGCAGAAGCTCAACAAGAAGATGTACCGCGCAGCACTGCGCTCCATCCTCGCTGAGCTGGTGCGTAGCGACCGTCTGGTCGTGGTTCAGGACTTCGCTGTTGAAGCGCCAAAAACCAAAGATCTGCTGAACAAGCTGAACGGCATGGGTCTGAGCGATGTTTTGATCGTTTCCGACGCTGTTGATCAGAACCTGTACCTGGCTGCTCGTAACCTGCCGCACGTCGATGTACGTGACGTACAAGGTTCCGACCCGGTCAGTCTGATCGCATACGAGAAAGTGTTGATCACTGTCTCGGCCGTGAAGAAATTCGAGGAGCTGCTGGGATGAACCAGGAACGCGTATTCAAAGTCCTCCTTGGCCCGCACGTTTCCGAGAAGGCTACCGTTCTGGCTGAGAAAAAAGGCCAGTTCGTATTCAAGGTTGCTACCGATGCAACCAAGCTGGAAATCAAGAAAGCTGTCGAAGGCCTGTTCAACGTAAAAGTTGAAAACGTGTCGACTGTTAACGTTCTGGGTAAAACCAAGCGTACCGCACGTGGTCTGGGCAAGCGTAATGACTGGAAGAAGGCGATCGTCTCCCTTCAGCCAGGCCAAGATCTCGATTTCAGCAGCAGTGCTGAGTAAGGAAGGGGTGCATCATGGCAATCGTTAAATGCAAACCGACTTCCCCTGGCCGCCGTTTCGTGGTCAAGGTGGTCAACAAGGAGCTGCACAAAGGCGCTCCTCACGCACCGCTGATCGAGAAAAAATCGAAGTCTGGTGGTCGTAACAACAATGGCCGCATTACCACTCGTCACGTTGGTGGTGGTCATAAGCAGCATTACCGTCTGGTCGACTTCCGTCGCAACGACAAAGATGGCATCCCAGCCACTGTCGAGCGTATCGAATACGACCCGAACCGTACTGCTCACATCGCCCTGCTGTGCTACGCAGACGGTGAGCGTCGCTACATCATCGCCCCTAAAGGCGTGAGCGCTGGCGACCAGCTGATCGCAGGTGCACTGGCCCCAATCAAGGCCGGTAACTCCCTGCAGCTGCGCAACATTCCAGTAGGTAGCACCATCCACGGCATCGAACTGAAGCCGGGTAAAGGTGCACAGATCGCTCGTTCCGCTGGTGCTTCGGCTCAGCTGATCGCTCGCGAAGGTGTCTACGTGACCCTGCGTCTGCGCTCTGGTGAAATGCGTAAAGTCCTGGCTGAGTGCCGTGCGACCCTGGGCGAAGTCTCGAACTCCGAGCACAGCCTGCGTTCGCTGGGTAAAGCTGGTGCCAAACGCTGGCGCGGCGTTCGCCCAACCGTTCGTGGTGTTGCCATGAACCCGGTTGACCACCCACACGGTGGTGGTGAAGGTCGTACCTCCGGTGGTCGTCATCCGGTATCGCCATGGGGCTTCCCAACCAAGGGTGCTAAAACCCGTGGTAATAAGCGTACCGACAACATGATCGTCCGTCGTCGCAAGTAACTAGAGGGATACGACAGTGCCACGTTCTCTGAAAAAAGGTCCTTTTATCGATCTTCACCTGCTGAAGAAGGTCGAAGTGGCGGTGGAGAAGAATGATCGCAAGCCAGTTAAAACCTGGTCGCGTCGTTCGATGATCCTGCCACAAATGGTCGGTCTGACCATCGCGGTACACAACGGTCGTCAACATGTCCCAGTTCTGGTGAACGAAGACATGGTCGGCCACAAACTGGGCGAGTTCGCCGGTACCCGCACCTATCGCGGGCACGTGGCTGACAAGAAAGCCAAGCGTTAAGGGGTAAGGAAATGGAAGTAGCCGCTAAGTTGTCGGGCGCTCGAATCTCCGCCCAGAAAGCCCGCTTGGTCGCCGACCAGATCCGCGGGAAGAAGGTGGGCGAAGCGCTCAACCTGTTGGCCTTCAGCAGCAAAAAAGCTGCTGAAATCATGAAGAAAGTCCTCGAGTCGGCCGTAGCCAACGCCGAACACAACGAAGGCGCAGACGTTGATGACCTGAAGGTCTCCACCGTCTTCGTCAACGAAGGGCGTTCGCTGAAGCGCATCATGCCACGTGCCAAAGGCCGTGCTGATCGCATCGTCAAGCGGTCTTGCCATATCACTGTCAAGGTTGCGGACAAGTAACGGAGTCGATCAGATGGGTCAGAAAGTACATCCCACTGGCATTCGCCTGGGAATCGTCAAGGAGCACACCTCCGTCTGGTACGCAGACGGTGCTACTTACGCAGATTACCTGTTGAAGGATCTGAAAACGCGTGAGTACCTCCAAGACAAACTAAAAAGCGCGTCCGTAAGCCGTATCGATATTCATCGTCCGGCTCAAACTGCACGCATCACCATCCACACCGCTCGTCCAGGTATCGTTATCGGGAAGAAAGGTGAAGATGTCGAGAAGCTGCGTCAGGACCTGACCAAGCAGATGGGTGTGCCTGTGCACATCAACATCGAAGAGATCCGCAAGCCGGAACTCGACGCTATGCTGGTTGCGCAGAGCGTAGCTCAGCAGCTGGAACGCCGCGTAATGTTCCGTCGCGCCATGAAGCGCGCCGTACAGAACGCCATGCGTATTGGTGCCAAGGGCATCAAGATCCAGGTGAGCGGTCGTCTCGGCGGTGCTGAGATTGCTCGTACCGAGTGGTATCGCGAAGGTCGTGTGCCGCTGCACACCCTGCGTGCCGATATCGACTACAACACCTACGAAGCTCACACCACTTACGGTGTGATCGGTGTGAAGGTTTGGATCTTCAAAGGCGAAGTTATTGGTGGTCGCCAAGAAGAACTGAAACCACAAGCACCAGCGCCTCGTAAAAAAGCTGCTAAGTAAGGGGTACGCCAAATGTTGCAACCAAAGCGTACAAAATTCCGCAAGCAGATGACTGGCCACAACCGTGGTCTGGCACTGCGCGGTAGCAAAGTCAGCTTCGGCGAATTCGCCCTGAAAGCTGTTGCTCGCGGTCGCCTCACCGCTCGCCAGATCGAGTCCGCACGTCGTGCGCTGACCCGTCACGTTAAGCGTGGCGGCAAGATCTGGATCCGTGTGTTCCCGGACAAGCCGATCTCCAAGAAGCCTCTCGAGGTTCGTATGGGTAAAGGTAAGGGTTCCGTGGAGTACTGGGTTGCCCAGATCCAGCCAGGCAAAGTCCTGTACGAGATCGAGGGTGTTTCTGAAGAGCTGGCGCGCGAAGCTTTCGCCCTGGCTGCTGCAAAGCTGCCTCTCGCCACCTCCTTTGTTAAGCGGACGGTGATGTGATGAAAGCGAATGAACTTCGTGAAAAATCGGCACAGCAACTGAACGAGCAACTGCTCGGCTTGCTGCGCGACCAGTTCAATCTGCGTATGCAGAAAGCAACTGGCCAGTTGGGGCAGTCGCACCTGCTCTCGCAAGTTAAGCGTGACATCGCTCGCGTGAAAACTGTGCTCAACCAGCAGGCAGGTAAGTGATCATGGCTGAAGCTGAAAAAACCGTCCGTACGCTGACTGGCCGTGTCGTCAGCGACAAAATGGACAAGACCATCACCGTTCTGATCGAGCGTCGCGTTAAGCACCCGATCTACGGTAAATACGTTAAGCGTTCGACTAAGCTGCACGCGCACGACGAAACCAACCAGTGCAAAATCGGCGACAAGGTTTCCATTACCGAAACCCGTCCGCTGGCCAAGACCAAGTCCTGGGCACTGGTTGAAGTCCTCGAACGCGCTGTTGAAGTCTAAGGGCTAGGGGTCGGAGAAATTTTATGATTCAGACTCAATCCATGCTCGATGTGGCCGATAACAGCGGCGCTCGTCGCGTCATGTGCATCAAGGTGCTCGGCGGCTCGCACCGCCGTTACGCCGGCATCGGTGACATCATCAAAGTAACCGTCAAGGAAGCAATTCCGCGCGGTAAGGTCAAAAAAGGCCAGGTGATGACTGCTGTTGTCGTCCGTACCCGTCACGGTGTACGTCGCGCTGACGGTTCCATCATTCGTTTCGACGGCAACGCTGCTGTTCTGCTGAACACCAAGCAAGAGCCGATCGGCACTCGCATCTTCGGGCCAGTGACCCGTGAACTTCGTACCGAGAAGTTCATGAAGATCGTCTCGCTCGCCCCTGAAGTGCTGTAAGGAGATCCGACATGCAAAAGATTCGTCGTGACGACGAGATCATCGTGATCGCCGGCAAAGACAAAGGTAAGCGCGGTAAGGTGCTGAAGGTTCTGGCTGATGACCGTCTGGTCATCGGTGGCGTGAACCTGGTCAAGCGTCATACCAAGCCTAACCCGATGGCGGGCGTACAGGGCGGTATCGTCGAGAAAGAAGCGCCTCTGCACGCTTCCAACGTTGCCATCTTCAACGGTGAAACCAACAAGGCTGATCGCGTTGGCTTCAAAGTAGAAGACGGTAAAAAAATTCGTGTCTTCAAGTCGACCCAAAAAGCGGTTGATGCTTGAACACTGCTAGGTAGAAGACCATGGCACGACTGAAAGAGATTTACCGGAACGAAATCGCTCCTAAGCTTAAGGAAGAACTTAAGCTGTCGAACGTGATGGAAGTTCCGCGCGTTACCAAGATCACCCTGAACATGGGTCTGGGCGAAGCGATCGGCGACAAGAAAGTCATCGAGCACGCTGTTGCCGACCTGGAAAAGATCACCGGTCAAAAGCCGGTTGTGACTTTCGCTCGCAAGTCCATCGCTGGCTTCAAAGTCCGCGAAGGCTGGCCGATCGGCGTCAAGGTGACCCTGCGTAGCGACAAGATGTACGAATTCCTGGACCGCCTGCTGGCGATCTCCCTGCCTCGGGTCCGCGACTTCCGCGGCCTGAATGCCAAGTCCTTCGATGGCCGTGGCAACTACAGCATGGGCGTGAAAGAGCAGATCATCTTCCCGGAAATCGACTACGACAAGATCGATGCTCTGCGCGGTTTGGACATCACCCTGACCACCACTGCTCGTTCGGACGACGAAGGCCGCGCTCTGCTGCGTGCTTTCAAGTTCCCGTTCCGCAACTGATTGGAGTAGGAAAATGGCCAAGAAGAGCATGAAAAACCGCGAGCTGAAGCGTCAGCTCACGGTAGCCAAGTTCGCTAAGAAGCGTGCTGAACTGAAAGCGACCATCGTCAACGTCAACGCCTCTCCTGAAGAGCGTTTCGCTGCCGTAGTCGCTCTGCAGAAGCAGCCACGCGACGCTAGCGCTTCGCGCCTGCGCAACCGTTGCCGCCTGACCGGTCGTCCTCACGGTGTATACCGTAAGTTCGGCCTGGGCCGTAACATGCTGCGTCAAGCTGCAATGCGCGGTGACGTACCAGGTCTGGTCAAGGCCTCCTGGTAATCGCTGCAGGCAAGATCCCGGCGCAAGGGGAGCAATCTTCCGACCGCCGGTGACCTTGCCATCAAACAAGCCCCTACATGGGGCTTGTTTCGTTTCTACCTTGTGTCTAGAATGACCGGCTCACCTGAGCCTGGGGTTTTCCCCTGCCTGTTCGGGTGGTTGTGATAGCCGCAAGGCTAATAATTCTTGTATCAGGAGCATCTAGCCCATGAGTATGCAGGACCCGTTAGCGGACATGCTAACTCGCATCCGTAATGCCCAGATGGCTGAAAAGTCCGTCGTAAGCATGCCTTCCTCCACCCTGAAGGTCGCGGTTGCCAAAGTTCTGAAAGACGAAGGTTACATCGCTGGCTACCAGGTAACTGGTGAGGCCAAGCCTTCCCTGTCGATCGAACTGAAGTATTTCGAAGGCCGTCCGGTCATCGAAGAACTGAAGCGCTCCAGCCGTCCAGGCCTGCGCCAGTACAAGTCCGTCGCAGAGCTGCCGAAAGTACGTGGCGGTCTGGGCGTGTCTATCGTCTCCACCAACAAAGGTGTGATGACTGATCGCGCTGCGCGCGCTGCCGGTGTCGGCGGCGAAGTTCTGTGCACAGTGTTCTAAGGGGAGATAGGCATGTCTCGCGTCGCTAAGAACCCCGTTAAGCTGCCAGCAGGCGTCGAAGTCAAATTCGCCGGCCAGCAGCTTTCGGTGAAGGGTGCCAAAGGCACTCTCGAACTGAACGTTCACTCGTCTGTTGAAGTTACCGAAGAATCTGGCGAGCTGCGTTTCGTCGCTCGCAACGGTGACCAGCAAGCTCGCGCCATGGCCGGTACCACCCGCGCTCTGGTGAACAACATGGTCCAAGGCGTAAGCCAAGGCTTCGAGCGCAAGCTCCAGCTGGTCGGTGTTGGTTACAAGGCACAGGCTAAAGGCACCGTCCTGAACCTGGCTCTGGGCTTCTCGCACCCAGTGGACTACGAACTGCCAGCCGGTATCACCGCTGAAACCCCAAGCCAGACCGACATCCTGATCAAGGGTATCGACAAGCAGCTGGTGGGTCAGGTGGCCGCTGAAATCCGCGACTTCCGTCCGCCAGAGCCTTACAAAGGTAAAGGTGTGCGTTACGCGGACGAAGTAGTCCGTCGTAAAGAAGCCAAGAAGAAGTAGGGCCTAGTAAATGACCGACAAAAAAGTTATTCGACTGCGTCGCGCTCGCAAAGCACGTCTCAAGATGCACGAACTCGAAGTCGTGCGCCTGTGCGTGTTCCGCTCCTCGCAGCACATCTACGCCCAGGTCATTTCGGCCGACGGCAGCAAGGTTCTGGCAAGCGCCTCGACCTTGGACAAAGAACTGCGTGATGGCGCCACTGGCAACATCGACGCGGCCACTAAGGTTGGCAAGCTGGTAGCTGAGCGTGCGAAAGCCGCCGGTGTATCTCAAGTTGCCTTTGACCGTTCCGGCTTCAAGTACCATGGCCGCGTCAAAGCGCTGGCTGATGCTGCTCGTGAAGGCGGGCTGGAGTTCTAAGTTATGGCAAATAACGATCAAAAGCGCGACGAAGGCTACATCGAGAAGCTGGTTCAAGTTAACCGCGTTGCCAAAACCGTAAAAGGCGGCCGTATCTTCACCTTCACCGCGCTGACCGTGGTAGGTGATGGTAAAGGTCGTGTCGGCTTCGGCCGTGGCAAATCGCGCGAAGTACCAGCCGCGATCCAGAAAGCCATGGAAGCTGCCCGTCGCAACATGATCCAGGTTGACCTGAAGGGCACTACCCTGCAGTACGCCACCAAGGCTGCCCACGGCGCCTCGAAGGTTTACATGCAGCCTGCTTCGGAAGGTACCGGTATCATCGCCGGTGGCGCAATGCGTGCTGTCCTGGAAGTTGCTGGTGTTCAGAACGTTCTGGCCAAGTGCTACGGTTCGACCAACCCAGTGAACGTGGTTTACGCCACCTTCAAGGGTCTGAAAGCCATGCAATCTCCTGAATCCATTGCTGCCAAGCGCGGCAAGAGCGTCGAGGAGATCTTCTGATCATGGCAACCGTAAAAGTAACGCTGATCAAGAGCGTCTCGGGCCGTCTGCCTAACCACAAACTGTGTGTTAAAGGCCTGGGTCTGCGTCGCATCGGTCACACTGTAGAAGTCCAGGATACTCCCGAGAACCGCGGGATGATCAACAAGGCTTACTACATGCTGAAGGTCGAGGGCTAATCGATGAAACTCAATGATCTGAGTCCAGCGCCGGGTTCCCGTCGCGAGAAGCATCGTCCAGGTCGTGGTATCGGTAGCGGTCTGGGTAAGACCGGCGGCCGTGGCCACAAAGGTCAGACTTCCCGTTCGGGTGGTTCGATCGCTCCTGGCTTCGAAGGCGGTCAACAGCCGCTGCACCGTCGTCTGCCGAAGTTCGGCTTCGTTTCCCTGAAAGCCATGGACCGCGCTGAAGTGCGTCTGTCCGAGCTGGCCAAAGTGGAAGGCGACGTGATCTCCGTGCAATCCCTGAAGGATGCCAACGTGATCAACCAGCACATTCAGCGTGTGAAAATCATGCTGTCTGGCGAAGTTACTCGCGCAGTCACCATCAAGGGTATCGCAGCCACCAAGGGTGCGCGTGCGGCTATCGAAGCAGCTGGCGGCAAATTCGAGGAATAAATGGCTAAGCAAGGTGCTCTCTCTTCGCTCGGTAAGGGCGGGATGTCGGAACTCTGGGCTCGTCTGCGCTTTCTGTTCATGGCGATCATCGTCTATCGGATAGGCGCACATATCCCGGTGCCTGGCATCAATCCGGACCGTCTGGCGGATCTGTTTCGGCAGAATGAGGGGACCATTCTTAGCTTGTTCAACATGTTTTCCGGTGGCGCGCTCGAGCGCATGAGCATCTTTGCACTGGGGATCATGCCGTACATCTCGGCATCGATCATCATGCAGCTGATGACTGCGGTCAGCCCGCAACTGGAGCAGTTGAAGAAGGAAGGTGAAGCTGGCCGTCGCAAGATCAGCCAGTACACCCGCTACGGCACCGTTATCCTGGCACTGGTTCAAGCCATTGGCATGTCCATTGGCCTGGCCAACCAGGGCGTGGCGTTTTCTGTAGGCCTGGGCTTCCATGTCGTCGCCGTCTCCACCTTCGTGGCGGGCGCGATGTTCATGATGTGGCTGGGCGAGCAGATCACCGAGCGCGGTGTGGGCAACGGTATCTCGATGTTGATCTTCGCGGGTATCGTTGCCGGTCTTCCGAGAGCAATCGGGCAGTCTTTCGAGTCTGCACGCACAGGCGATATCAACATTTTCGCCCTGGTCGCAATCGGTTTGCTGGCAGTAGCGATTATCGGTTTCGTGGTGTTCATTGAGCGTGGTCAGCGTCGTATCGCCGTTCACTACGCCAAGCGTCAGCAGGGCCGCAAGGTCTTCGCTGCGCAGACCAGCCACTTGCCGTTGAAGGTGAACATGGCGGGGGTTATCCCGGCCATTTTCGCGAGCAGCATTTTGCTGTTCCCGGCTTCGCTGGGTGCCTGGTTCGGTCAGTCCGAAGGTATGGGCTGGCTGCAGGACATCTCGCAGTCGATCGCTCCTGGTCAGCCGTTGAACATTCTGCTGTTTAGTGCAGGGATCATTTTCTTCTGCTTCTTCTACACAGCGTTGATGTTCAACCCGAAAGACGTAGCGGAAAACCTGAAGAAGTCCGGTGCCTTTATTCCGGGTATCCGTCCTGGTGAGCAGTCGGCACGCTACATTGATGGCGTACTGACCCGTTTGACCATGTTCGGTGCTCTTTACATGATGGCCGTCTGCCTTCTGCCCCAGTTCCTGGTGGTGGCAGCAAATGTGCCGTTCTACCTTGGCGGGACCTCGTTGCTGATTGTGGTAGTGGTTGTGATGGACTTCATGTCCCAAGTACAATCGCACCTCGTTTCGCACCAGTACGAATCCCTGATGAAGAAAGCCAACCTGAAAGGCTACGGTGGCAGCGGCCTGCTGCGCTGATACGCCCCTAAGGTTCGAGGAGTCGGTAATGAAAGTTCGTGCATCGGTGAAAAAGCTGTGCCGTAACTGCAAGATCATCCGTCGCGAAGGCGTCGTACGAGTGATCTGCAGCGCGGAACCGCGTCACAAACAGCGCCAAGGCTGAGTGTGATCTGCGCTTCAAACCCAGCAGCTAGTGTGCTGCTGGGTTGATTATTCGTTTCTACAGCGATATTATCTCGCGCCCTATTTCTTGGCTTCCGGGGCGTAGGTAGCTGTCAATTGGAGTCCCACTGAATGGCCCGTATTGCAGGCGTCAACATTCCAGATAACAAGCATACTGTTATCTCGCTGACCTACATCTATGGTGTCGGTCGCACAACTGCACAGAAGATCTGTGTAGACGCTGGTGTAAATCCAGCCGCAAAGATCAAGGATCTGAGCGACGAGCAAATCGAAACCCTGCGTGGCGAAGTCGCGAAGTTCACCACTGAAGGTGACCTGCGTCGTGACGTCAACATGAAGATCAAGCGCTTGATGGACCTGGGTTGCTACCGCGGCCTGCGTCATCGTAAAGGTCTGCCGGTTCGCGGTCAGCGCACCAAGACCAACGCACGCACCCGTAAGGGCCCGCGTAAGCCGATCCGCAAGTAATCGCCCAGGAATATAGACATGGCAAAACCTGCTGCTCGTCCTCGTAAAAAAGTTAAAAAGACAGTGGTTGATGGCATCGCCCACATCCATGCATCTTTCAACAACACCATCGTGACCATCACCGACCGTCAGGGCAATGCTTTGTCCTGGGCGACCTCCGGTGGTTCGGGTTTCCGTGGTTCGCGCAAATCCACCCCGTTCGCAGCTCAGATTGCTGCTGAGCGTGCTGGTCAAGCTGCGCTGGAATACGGTCTGAAAAACCTCGACGTAAACGTCAAGGGTCCAGGTCCAGGTCGTGAGTCCGCCGTTCGTGCATTGAACAGCTGCGGCTACAAGATCGCCAGCATCACCGACGTGACGCCTATCCCGCACAACGGGTGCCGTCCGCCGAAGAAGCGTCGCGTGTAATCAGGAGACAGAAGAATGGCACGTTACATTGGTCCAAAATGCAAACTGTCTCGTCGTGAAGGCACTGACCTGTTCCTGAAGAGCGGCGTTCGCGCTCTGGAATCGAAGTGCAACATCGAAGCAGCCCCAGGTATCCACGGCCAGCGCCGTGGCCGTCAGTCCGACTACGGCACCCAGCTGCGTGAGAAACAAAAAGTTCGTCGTATCTACGGTGTTCTGGAGCGTCAGTTCCGCGGTTACTACCAAGCTGCTGCCTCGAAAAAAGGCGCAACCGGTGAGAACCTGCTGCAACTGCTCGAGTGCCGTCTGGATAACGTCGTTTACCGTATGGGCTTCGGCTCGACTCGTTCCGAGTCCCGTCAGCTGGTTTCGCACAAAGCGATCAGCGTCAACGGTAAGACTGTAAACATTCCATCCTACCAAGTTCGTCCGGGTGACGTGGTCGCGGTTCGCGAGAAGTCGCTGAGCCAGCTGCGCATTGTTCAAGCCCTTGAACTCTGCGCCCAGCGTGGCCGCGTTGAGTGGGTTGACGTGGATGCTGCCAAAAAGTCGGGCGTTTTCAAGAACGTTCCTGCTCGCAGCGACCTGTCTGCCGACATCAACGAGAACCTGATTGTCGAGCTCTACTCCAAGTAAGGGCTAGAAAATAGGTGCATCCATGCAGATTTCGGTAAATGAGTTCCTGACTCCCCGCCATATTGATGTGCAGGTAGTCAGTCCGACCCGCGCCAAGATTACGCTCGAGCCTCTCGAGCGTGGTTTCGGCCATACCCTGGGCAACGCGCTGCGCCGCATCCTGTTGTCCTCCATGCCTGGCTGTGCAGTAGTCGAGGCCGAGATCGATGGCGTACTCCATGAGTACTCCGCGATCGAAGGTGTTCAGGAAGACGTCATTGAAATCCTGTTGAACCTGAAAGGCCTGGCTATCAAACTGCACGGTCGTGACGAAGTTACGCTGACCTTGTCGAAAAAGGGTTCGGGGGTGGTTACCGCTGCCGATATTCAGCTGGATCACGATGTCGAGATCGTCAACCCCGATCACGTAATCGCGAACCTGGCGTCGAACGGCGCCCTGAACATGAAGCTCACTGTAGCTCGTGGTCGTGGTTACGAGCCGGCCGACTCCCGTCAAACCGACGAAGACGAAAGCCGTAGCATTGGCCGTCTGCAGTTGGACGCTTCGTTCAGCCCGGTGCGTCGTATCGCCTATGTGGTCGAGAACGCCCGTGTTGAACAGCGTACCAACCTGGACAAACTGGTCATTGATCTGGAAACCAACGGCACCCTGGACCCTGAAGAGGCTATCCGCCGCGCTGCGACCATCCTGCAACAGCAGTTGGCCGCGTTCGTCGACCTCAAAGGTGACAGCGAGCCTGTCGTAGTCGAGCAGGAAGACGAGATCGATCCGATCCTGCTGCGTCCGGTTGACGACCTGGAACTGACTGTACGTTCGGCCAACTGCCTGAAGGCGGAGAACATCTACTACATCGGCGACCTGATTCAGCGTACCGAAGTAGAGCTGTTGAAAACTCCTAACCTCGGCAAGAAGTCCCTGACTGAAATCAAGGACGTCCTGGCCTCTCGTGGTCTGTCTCTCGGCATGCGCCTCGACAACTGGCCGCCTGCAAGTCTTAAGAAAGACGACAAGGCGACCGCCTGATCGTCGTAATCACCGAACGTAGTGTTTGGTAAGGAATGAATCATGCGTCATCGTAAAAGTGGACGTCACCTGAGCCGTACCAGCTCTCACCGCAAGGCTATGTTCCAGAACATGGCAGTGTCGTTGATCGAGCACGAGCTGATCAAAACCACCCTGCCGAAAGCCAAGGAACTGCGCCGCGTTGCCGAGCCGCTGATCACCCTGGCCAAGGAAGACAGCGTTGCTAACCGTCGTCTGGCCTTCGACCGTACCCGTTCGAAGTCCGCTGTTGGCAAACTGTTCAACGACCTGGGCAAGCGCTACGCCACCCGTCAGGGCGGCTACCTGCGCATCCTGAAGTGCGGTTTCCGTGCTGGCGACAACGCGCCTATGGCGTACGTCGAGCTGGTTGATCGTCCTGTCGGCGGTGCTGTAGAAGCTGCTGAGTAAGACGTTCTGTCTGCTACAAAGAACCGGGCCTAGTGCCCGGTTTTTTGTGTCTGCAGCTATTGTTTATTTCTATTAATACAAGTCAGCCAATGAATTTGCTCTAGCAGCTTGGCTCATCGATACTCTCGCCATAGCCGATCAGCCGGCGTTCGAAGACCGATAAGGAGAGCCCATGAGCAAGACTCTTACCACCGCCAGCGGTGCACCAGTAGCCGACAACCAGAACTCCCGCTCCGCCGGCCCACGTGGCCCATTGTTGCTCGACGACTTCCACCTCATCGAGAAACTCGCCCATTTCAATCGCGAGAACATTCCGGAGCGCCGCGTACACGCCAAGGGTTCGGGTGCGTACGGCACCTTCACCGTCACCCGCGATATAACGGCCTACACCAGCGCCAAGCTTTTCGGCGAAATCGGCAAGCAAACCGAAACCTTCCTGCGTTTTTCCACCGTTGGTGGCGAGCGTGGTTCAGCCGATACCGAGCGTGACCCGCGTGGCTTCGCCGTAAAGTTTTACACCGAAGAAGGCAACTGGGACATTGTGGGCAACAACACCCCCGTGTTCTTCATTCGCGACCCGTTGAAGTTCCCGGACTTTATCCACACCCAGAAGCGCCACCCACAGACCAACCTCAAGAATGCCCAGATGATGTGGGACTTCTGGTCGCATTCGCCTGAAGCGCTGCATCAGGTCACCATTCTGTTCTCGGATAGAGGCATCCCTGATGGCTATCGCCATATGCACGGCTTTGGCAGCCACACCTACAGCCTGATCAACCAGAAAGGCGAGCGCACCTGGGTGAAGTGGCACTTCAAGACCCAGCAAGGCATCAAGAACCTCGCCCCCGCAGAAGCGGCGCGCCTGGCCGGTACCGATCCGGACTATGCGCAGCGCGACTTGTTTGCAGCCATTGAGCGTGGTGACTACCCGCGTTGGACCGTGTGCATGCAGGTCATGAGCGAAGCGGAGGCGGCGAGCCGTGAGGAAAACCCGTTCGACGTCACCAAAACCTGGTCGCAGAAGGACTACCCGCTGATCGAGGTGGGGGTGCTGGAGCTTAACCGGAACCCGCTCAACTATTTCGCTGAAGTCGAGCAAGCAGCGTTTGGGCCTAGCAACATGGTGCCTGGCGTTGGTCTGTCACCCGACCGCATGCTGCAGGGCCGCGTATTCGCCTACGCTGACGCCCACCGCTACCGTGTCGGTACCAACCACCAGCAACTGCCGGTGAATGCACCGCGCTGCGCTGTGAACAGCTACCAGCGCGACGGCTCCATGGCGACCGGCAGTTATGGTGCGGCGCCGAATTACGAGCCTAATAGCTACGCCGACGCACCCAAGCAGTCACCGCGTCACGCTGAACCTGCACTGGCGCTCACCGGTGCAGCGGACCGCCATGATCACCGTGAGGACAACGACTACTACAGCCACGCCGGCGCGCTGTTCCGCTTGATGAGCAACGAGCAGAAGGCGCTGCTGATCAGCAACATCGCCGGGGCCATGGCAGGGGTCAGTGACGATGTCATCCAGCGCCAGTTGCAGTATTTCTTCATGGCTGACCCGGCCTATGGCGAAGGTATCGCCAAGGCGTTGGGCGTGAATCTCGCTTAACTCGAAGTGATAAGAAGAACCGCCCTCATTTGGGCGGTTTTTCAATGAATATCACTACTGTTTAGCCCATTTTTTGCCCGGATTGCCCCTTTTTCAGTGACCTTCGGCAAAAGCTGGTTCACACTATGCGGCATAGAAGCTTCCACATGGAGAAACAGGGCGATGCAAGGCCATCCGGACGTAATCAACTACCTCGTCACGCTGCTGAAGGGCGAACTGGCGGCACGCGACCAGTACTTCATTCATTCGCGCATGTACGAAGACTGGGGCCTGTCCAAACTCTACGAGCGCATCAACCACGAGATGGAAGAAGAGGCGCAACACGCTGATGCGCTGATGCGTCGTATCCTCATGCTGGAAGGTACGCCTGACATGCGTGCAGACGACCTGGAAGTCGGCAGCACCGTGCCGGAAATGATCGAAGCCGACCTCAAGCTTGAATACAAAGTGCGCGCTGCGTTGTGCAAAGGCATCGAGTTGTGCGAATTGCACAAGGACTATGTCAGCCGCGACATTCTGCGTGCGCAGTTGGCCGACACTGAAGAAGATCATACCTACTGGCTGGAAAAGCAGCAGGGGCTGATCAAGGCCATTGGCCTGGAGAACTACCTGCAATCGCAGATGTAATACCCGGGGGCTGCTTTGCAGCCCATCGCGACACAAGG
>NZ_AEWE02000047.1:0-4969 GCF_000190455.2 Pseudomonas sp. TJI-51 | reverse complement strand
GGCCTTGTGTCGCGATGGGGCGCAAAGCGCCCCCAAATGCCTTAGGCCCGATCCCGCTCCAGCAGCGGTTTCAAGTAATGCCCGGTATACGACTGTTTCATCTCGCTCAGTTCTTCCGGCGTACCGCAGGCAATGATCTGCCCACCCTTGGAGCCACCCTCTGGCCCCAGGTCCACCAGCCAGTCGGCCGTCTTGATTACATCCAGGTTATGCTCGATCACCACCACGGTGTTGCCGTGGTCGCGCAGGCGGTGCAGCACATCCAGCAACTGCTGAATATCGGCAAAGTGCAGACCAGTGGTCGGCTCGTCGAGGATATACAGGGTCTTGCCGGTGTCACGCTTGGACAGCTCGCGGGATAGCTTGACCCGTTGCGCCTCACCACCGGACAGGGTGGTCGCCGACTGCCCCAGCTTGATGTAGGACAAACCCACGTCCATCAGTGTTTGCAGCTTGCGCGCCAATGCCGGCACCGCATCGAAGAACTCGCGGGCATCCTCGATGGTCATCTCCAGCACCTCGTGGATGTTCTTGCCCTTGTACTTGATCTCCAGGGTCTCGCGGTTGTAGCGCTTGCTCTTGCATACGTCGCAGGGTACGTAGATGTCCGGCAGGAAGTGCATTTCCACCTTGATCAAGCCATCGCCCTGGCAGGCCTCGCAGCGGCCGCCCTTGACGTTGAACGAGAAGCGCCCAGGGCCATAACCGCGGGAGCGCGACTCGGGCACGCCGGAGAACAGCTCACGGATCGGAGTAAAAATGCCGGTGTAGGTAGCCGGGTTCGAGCGCGGGGTACGGCCAATCGGGCTCTGGTCGATATCCACGACCTTGTCCAGGTGCTGCAGGCCGTCCATGCTGCTGTGGGGCGCCGCCTCGATGCTGCTCGCGCCATTCAGGGCGGACGCTGCCAGCGGGTACAGGGTGTTGTTGATCAGCGTCGACTTGCCCGAGCCAGATACCCCGGTCACGCACGTCAACAAGCCAATCGGCACCTCGAGGTCAACATTCTGCAGGTTGTTGCCGCGTGCCCCCTTCAGCTTGAGTTGCAGCTTCTTGTTGCGCGGCGTGCGCTTGGCGGGCACGACGATCTTCTTGCGCCCCGACAGGTATTTGCCCGTCAGCGAGTCAGGATGGTCCATGACCTCCTGCGGCGAACCCTCGGCGACGATCTGCCCGCCATGTACGCCCGCACCTGGGCCGATGTCCACTACGTAGTCCGCCAGGCGGATGGCGTCTTCATCATGCTCCACCACAATGACCGTGTTACCCAGGTCGCGCAGGTGATTGAGCGTCGCCAGCAGGCGGTCGTTGTCGCGTTGATGAAGGCCGATCGACGGTTCGTCGAGAATGTACATCACCCCCACCAGGCCTGCGCCGATCTGGCTGGCCAGGCGGATACGCTGGGCCTCGCCCCCCGACAAGGTGTCGGCACTGCGGTCCAGGGTGAGGTAGTCGAGGCCGACGTTGACCAGGAACTGCAGGCGTTCGCAGATTTCCTTGAGGATTTTCGAGGCAATTTCGCCGCGGCGGCCGGTCAGGGTCAGTTCGGCAAAATAGCTGCTGGCATCGCCAATGGGCAGGTTGGTGACCGCCGGCAGGGTTTTCTCGCCAACCCACACGTGGCGCGCTTCGCGACGCAGGCGGGTGCCGCGGCAGTCCGGGCAGGGCTGGGTGCCGAGGAACTTGGCCAGTTCTTCACGCACGGTGGCCGATTCGGTCTCGCGGTAGCGGCGCTCCAGGTTCGGCACAATGCCTTCGAACGGGTGCGAGCGCTTGACGATATCGCCGCGGTCGTTGAGGTACTTGAAGTCGACACTGTGCTTGCCGCTGCCTTGCAGGATCACCTTCTGGTGTTCGGCAGACAGCTCGCCAAACGGCTCTTCCAGGCTGAAGCCGTAGTGTGCCGCCAGTGAGCCGAGCATCTGGAAGTAGTACACGTTGCGGCGGTCCCAGCCGCGGATGGCGCCCTCGGCCAAGGTAAGCTCGGCATTGACCAGGCGCTTGGTGTCGAAGAACTGCTTCACACCCAGGCCGTCGCAAGTCGGGCAGGCACCCGCCGGGTTGTTGAAGGAAAACAGCTTGGGCTCCAGCTCGCTGATCGCGTGGCCGCACACCGGGCAGGCGAAACGGGCGGAGAAGATCGTCTCTTCGCCTTGCTCGTCGTCCATCGGTGCCACCAGGGCAATCCCGTCGGCCAGTTTCAGCGCAGTTTCGAACGATTCGGCCAGGCGCTGCTGCAGGTCGGCGCGCACCTTGAAGCGGTCTACTACCACATCGATGCTGTGCTTCTTCTGCTTGTCCAGCTTGGGCAACTCATCAAGCTCATAGAGCTTGCCGTTGACCCGGGCGCGCACGAAACCCTGCGCGCGCATTTCATCGAACACTGCCAGGTGCTCGCCCTTGCGCTCGCGCACCACCGGCGCCAGAAGCATCAGCTTGCTGCCTTCGGGGCGCTCCAGCACCAGGTCGACCATCTGGCTGACGGTTTGCGCCTCCAGCGGAATGTCGTGGTCCGGGCAGCGTGGGGTACCGACGCGGGCGTACAGCAGGCGCAAGTAGTCGTAGATCTCGGTGATGGTGCCGACCGTCGAGCGCGGATTATGCGACGTCGACTTCTGTTCGATGGAGATTGCCGGGGACAGACCTTCGATCGTGTCGACGTCGGGCTTTTCCATCATCGACAGGAATTGCCGGGCGTAGGCCGACAACGATTCCACGTAGCGGCGCTGGCCTTCGGCGTACAGGGTATCGAACGCCAGCGAAGACTTGCCGGAACCGGACAGGCCGGTGATCACGATCAGCTTGTCCCGGGGCAAGGTCAGGTCGATGTTCTTCAGGTTGTGGGTACGTGCCCCACGAATCAGGATCTTGTCCACTGCGGCCTCGCTTGGCGGGCATAAACAAAGAATTATACGGCCCCCTGCCAGTACGCGGCAAAGCGTCGCGTAGATGCCGTCAAGCTGTCGGACTGATAGAATCGCCGCCGGTTCACACGAGGTTACGCCATGCATGACACCCACAACGAGCGCATGAGCAGCAGCGAAACCCGCGCTGCTGGTGGCCTGGCCCTGGTCTTTGCCTTTCGTATGCTGGGCATGTTCATGGTCTTGCCGGTACTGGCCACCTACGGCATGGACCTGGCCGGTGCCACACCTGCGCTGATTGGCCTGGCCATCGGGGCCTATGGCCTGACCCAGGCGGTATTGCAGATTCCGTTCGGGATGATTTCCGACCGCATCGGGCGGCGTCCGATCATCTACCTGGGGTTGGTGATCTTTGCCCTGGGCAGTGTCCTGGCGGCCCAGGCCGACTCTATCTGGGGGGTGATCGCGGGGCGCATCCTGCAAGGTGCCGGGGCAATTTCGGCTGCCGTCATGGCGCTGCTCTCGGACCTGACCCGTGAACAACACCGGACCAAGGCCATGGCCATGATCGGCATGAGCATCGGCCTGTCGTTTGCCGTGGCCATGGTCGTCGGGCCACTGCTGACAAGTGCCTTTGGTTTGTCAGGATTGTTCCTTGCCACTGCCGGGCTTGCCCTGGTCGGCATCCTGCTGATCGCCTTCGTCGTGCCCAGTACCCACAGCCTTCTGCAGCACCGCGAGTCGGGTGTGGCGCGCAAGGCACTCGGCCCGACCCTGCGTCATCCGGACCTTTTGCGCCTGGACGTGAGCATCTTCGTGCTGCATGCCGTCCTCATGGCCAGCTTCGTCGCGTTGCCCCTGGCCTTCGTCGAGCGTGGCGGGCTGCCAAAAGAGCAGCACTGGTGGGTCTACCTGACCGCACTGTTCATCTCATTTTTTGCAATGGTGCCGTTCATCATCTACGGCGAAAAAAAGCGCAAGATGAAGCGTGTGTTGGCCGGTGCAGTCAGTGTCCTGCTGCTGACAGAGATATACTTCTGGGAGTGGGCTGACGGTTTGCGCGGACTGGTGATCGGCACCGTGGTATTCTTTACCGCATTCAACCTGCTAGAGGCCTCGCTGCCTTCGCTGGTGAGCAAGGTGTCGCCTGCCGGTGGCAAGGGCACGGCAATGGGGGTTTATTCCACCAGCCAGTTCCTTGGTGCGGCACTGGGTGGAATTCTGGGTGGCTGGCTGTTCCAGCACGGTGGGTTGGACACGGTATTCCTCGGCTGCGCGGTATTGTGTGCAATCTGGCTGATCGTCGCGTTGTCCATGAACGAGCCGCCGTATGTGACCAGCTTGCGCATGCCGCTGACGCCAGAGGCAGCCCGGGAAGCCGGCCTGACCGAGCGACTGATGGCCGTGCCGGGTGTGACCGACGCTGTGGTGGTTGCTGAAGAAGCGGCCATCTATATCAAACTGGATACGAAAATTTTGGACCGTGCGACCCTCGAGCGACTGGTGAATCCAGCCTCTTCGGCGTGCGAAGCCTAGGAGAACGTTATGGCCCGTGGGGTTAACAAAGTCATTCTGGTCGGCACTTGTGGCCAGGATCCCGAAGTCCGCTACCTGCCCAACGGTAATGCCGTGACCAACCTGAGCCTGGCTACCAGCGAGCAGTGGACTGACAAGCAGTCGGGCCAGAAGGTCGAGCGTACCGAGTGGCACCGTGTGTCGCTGTTCGGCAAGGTTGCCGAAATTGCCGGCGAGTACCTGCGTAAAGGTTCGCAGTGCTACATCGAAGGCAAGCTGCAGACCCGCGAGTGGGAAAAAGACGGCATCAAGCGTTACACCACCGAGATCATCGTCGACATCAACGGCACCATGCAGCTGCTCGGCGGGCGCCCGCAGGGCCAGCAGCAGGGCGGTGATCCGTACAACCAGGGTGGCGGCAACTACAACCAGGGTGGTGGTCAACAGCAGTACAACCAGGCCCCGCCGCGCCAGCAGGCCCAGCGCCCGCAACAGGCCCCTCAGCGCCCGGCGCCACAGCAGCCAGCGCCTCAGCCGGCTGCTGACTTCGATAGCTTCGATGACGATATTCCGTTCTGAGGAACCCCAGA
>NZ_AEWE02000046.1:124399-125823 GCF_000190455.2 Pseudomonas sp. TJI-51 | reverse complement strand
AGCTCGCGATGCGCCGCGCGGGCGGCGCTCGATTTCACAGGCGCCATACTGATCAAGCCCTACGCTCACCAGCCTCACAACAACCTCAAAACACCTAGAAGGAGCCATGCACCCGCACAACCACCCCCAAGAACTCGCAGCCTTCCTCGCACAACAAGGCCGGGTAATTACTGTTCAATGCCTTGAGATACC
Organism: Pseudomonas sp. TJI-51; assembly: GCF_000190455.2. NCBI lineage: Bacteria > Pseudomonadati > Pseudomonadota > Gammaproteobacteria > Pseudomonadales > Pseudomonadaceae > Pseudomonas > Pseudomonas sp. TJI-51. The sequence goes on along the minus strand of NZ_AEWE02000046.1, from coordinate 125,631 downwards.
GCTGCCCACCCTCCTCGGCCAATTCACGAAAAATCGCCGGTTTACCTGGCTGACGCGCAATCACCAGACGCCCAGGTACAGCTTGCGCCCCAGGGTCCACCAGCATTCGCATGCCCTGCGGCACACTGCGGCCACTGATAGCACTCATCGCATCATTTTCCACCGTCAGCCAGAACGCCTTCCCCTGAGCCAGGTAATCGGTCTGCTCGAACTCAGCAGGCTCCGCGATCTGGGCACCACCTAGCTGATCCCAACTCAACACCGGATAGCGGAAACATACGATGTATTGCATCAGGTCCAGGTCATCATCATCGTCATCCACCTCGTAGGTACCGCGCTCCTCGCCGACCTGGCCCTGAACGCGCAACTGCAAGCTGACGTGGTAATGAGGCATGCCAATCTCGACGAACGTGCGGTTCATCGACTCGATCTTCGGCTGACGCCTTTTGTTCACCCAATGCCCCACGCTGCCTTGAGACACGCCAACGCGCTCGGCAAGCTGCTCTTGGGTAAGCCCTAGCTCCTCCATCCGGTCACGGACGAGGGCAATCCATTTATCCATATTCATCGCTGGCACGATACGGACTGCCTTCTGGCGCTCAATAAACATTCAGTATTATTTCTTGGTGGCAATTCAAATACTCCAGGTATTAGTATCGGCCTGATCCCTTTCCTTACTGGCATTAGCAGGTATCAGGATGAAACTACCGAAAAACGACGAAACAGATCTCGACAGCGAAGCCGCCCGCCGCGCCCTCGACTACTACCTCAACCCCAACCCGCCACGCCCGACGCTGGACAACAAGATCTGGACCCTGCACGAAGGCGTGACCAGCGAGCAGGCCCAGGAACACGCCATCGCCCTGCTGCGCTGCGCTGCCGCCACCGCACAGGAAACCGCCACGCACCAGCACGGCAGCCAGCGCGAGCTGACCTTCGCGCTGATGCACATGATGGACATGGCACGCGCGCTGCTGGAGCACAAGCAACGTGAAGACCGGGGTTTGTAGATGTACGGAAGGGAGAGCACGTGATGGCCGCGTAACGGCAAAGGCCCCGATTGCCGGGACAAGGAAGCGCACCGGTAAAACTTTTTTACCGGAATGATGAAAATTCATTTGACTGGCAAATGATAACGATTATTATTGCACTCAGCTGATCGCGAGATCTGCTGGATAACCTGAAAGCTTAGGTCGCTTTCAGATTATCTCCTCATCAGGCTAATCACGGTT
>NZ_AEWE02000046.1:124061-124384 GCF_000190455.2 Pseudomonas sp. TJI-51 | reverse complement strand
TTTGCCGGGTCTTTTTTTTGGCTCTTCAGGCTAATGAAGATCGTGATGGCGCGCATGGTAGCAAATGTGTTTCAGGGCGTGAACGCTCATTACAAAACTTTGCGCAATCAGCACTTGAGAATCAATCTCGTTTCGCCTACGCTGACCACGCATCACGGAAGATGCCCCCACCCCTTCCCCTTTGTAGCGCAAGGAGCCGGTCATGACCCGTCTGCTGCTGCCCGTCGAACACCCCACCGCGGTCAATGAGCCTGATGCCGACAATGCCCTGCTGCACGCGCTGAAGCGGCTGCCACGCCGGGGGCAGCAAGTGATGCTGCTGA
>NZ_AEWE02000046.1:13069-124019 GCF_000190455.2 Pseudomonas sp. TJI-51 | reverse complement strand
CCTGCCACTGGCCACTGTCGAACGCAACATGGACCAGGCCCTGATGGCCGGGCGCCCGCGCCGGGACGTGCTGGCAAGCGTGGCCAGCCAATGGTACGTGCGCTTGCAGAGCCCCCAGGTGACCGCATGCGAGCGCATCGACTTCCGCCGCTGGCTGGACGCAGATGCCGCGAACTTGCAGGCGTTTCACCAAACGGAATTACGCTGGCGCAGCCTGCTGGGGCCGGCGCGCCAGCTTGGCCAGGATGGTTGGTACCGGCAAGGCCGGGCGGCGCTGTCGCTAGGCGGCTGCTCGGTAGCGGTCGGGGCTGGGCTGGCGGCGTTACTGGTGTGGGCATGGTGCAGCTGATGCCCGCTGCCGGTTCACTTCAGGCCCGCCGCCGCAGCCCCTCTGAAGCCTGCCCCCTCAGCCCATTACGCTGCCAATGAAATTCGCCAGCTCCGCCGTACGCGGCGCGGCGAATACATCACGTGGGTGACCGGTTTCGTGAACCTTGCCGTGGTGCATGAACACCAGCTTGTCACCCACTTCCCGGGCAAAGCGCATTTCATGGGTCACCATGATCAAGGTCATGCCTTCCTTGGCCAATTGCCGCACAACGCCGAGCACTTCGTTGACCAGTTCCGGGTCGAGCGCCGAGGTGATCTCGTCGCACAGCAAAACCTTGGGCGACATCGCCAGGGCGCGGGCGATAGCCACCCGTTGCTGCTGCCCGCCAGAAAGGCGGTCCGGGTAGGCGTCGAACTTGTCGCCCAGGCCAACCCTGGCCAGCATTTGCTCAGCCAGTTGGCGGGCCTGGGCCTTGCTCGTCTTCTTCACCACCTGCGGCGCGAGCATGACGTTCTCGCCGACCGTCAGGTGCGGGAACAGGTTGAACTGCTGGAACACCATGCCGACTTTCTGCCGCAGCGTGCGCAGGTCGGCGCGCGCGGCATCCAGGTACTCGCCATCCACTTCGATCACGCCGTCACTGATCGACTCCAGGCCGTTGAGCGTACGCAGAAAGGTACTTTTGCCGGAACCGCTACGGCCGATGATGGCGACCACTTCACCCTCTTCGATGCTCAGGTCTACGCCCTTGAGCACGTGGTTGTCGCCATAGTACTTGTGCAACGCGGACACTCTAAGCAGGGGCATGCAGCCTCCTTTCCAGGTAACGGGCGCTCAGCGAGAGCGGGTAGCAGAGCATGAAATAACCCACGGCCACCAAGCCGTAGATCAGGAAGGGCTCGAAGGTGGCGTTGGCGAGCATGCCGCCGGTCTTGGTCAGCTCGGTAAAGCCGATGATCGAAGTCACCGCCGTGCCTTTGACCACCTGCACCGAGAAGCCAACGGTAGGTGCCACGGCAATCCGCAGCGCCTGGGGCAGGATCACGTAACGCATCTGCTCCAGCCGGGTCATGGCCAGGCTGCCGGAGGCTTCCCACTGGCCACGTGGAATAGCCTCGACGCAGCCGCGCCAGGTTTCGGCGAGAAAGGCACTGGTGAACAACGTCAAGGCGATGGCCGCCGCCATCCAGGCCGAAATATCGACGCCGAACAGGGCAATGCCGAAAAACACCATGAACAACTGCATCAGCAGTGGCGTGCCCTGAAACAGCTCGATATAGCCCTTGGCGGCCCCGCGCAGCACGAAGTTGTCAGAGAGGCGCGCCAGCAGCACCAGCAGGCCGGCGACGCCACCGCAGATGAACGCCACCAGCGACAGCAGCAGGGTCCACTGCATGCCAACCAGCAAGTTGCGGACGATGTCCCATAAGGTGAACTCCATTCATCGTCTCCCCATCAGAAAGCGCTGCCCGAACCACAGCAGCAGCTGGCGCACCGCGATGGCCATGATCAGGTACAGGCCCGTGGTCAGCAGGTAAGTCTCGAACGCCCGGAAATTGCGCGACTGAATGAAATTGGCTGCAAACGACAACTCTTCGGTGGCAATCTGCGAACAAACCGCCGAGCCCAGCATGACGATCACGATCTGGCTCGACAGGGCCGGCCAAACTTTGGCCAGCGCCGGTTGCAGGACCACATGGCGAAACGCCTCGGCGCGGCTCATGGCCAGTGCCGCCGCAGCCTCCAGTTGCCCTTTGGGAATGGCCTGGATACCGGCGCGGATGATTTCGGTGGAATAGGCCCCCAGGTTGATCACCATGGCCAGCACCGCGGCTTGCCATTCCGTCAGGCGCACCCCCAACGCGGGCAAGCCAAAGAAGATGAAGAACAGCTGCACGATGAAGGGCGTGTTACGGATCAGTTCCACGTACACGCCGAACAGCACATCGAACGGTTTGAGCCGCCAGGCACGCGCCACAGCGCCAAGTACGCCCAGGGCTACCCCGAACAGGGTGCCCACTGCGGTCAGCTGGAGCGTGAACAACGCCCCCTTGAGCAGCAGGTCGCCTTGGGCCAACACGGGCGCGAAATCGAATTGATAGGCCATCAGTCAGCGAATCCAGGGGCAGTTCAGAGGTCGGCCGGCAATGGTTGCTTCAACCATTTTTCAGCATTGCGGTTGAGGCTGCCGTCTGCCTTGGCGGCATCGAGGGTGGCATTGACCTTGGCCAGCAAGGCAGGCTCCTGCTTGGCCAGCCCGACGTACACGGGCGAGTCCTTGAGCTTGACCTTCATCACCGGCACCTTGGCCGGGTTCTTCTCGGCGATGACAGCCATCACCACGCTGCCGCTGGCAATCAGTTCAACCTGGCCAGACAGGTACGCTGCGATGGTGGAGTTATTGTCCTCGAACCGCTTGATGACCGCGCCTTTGGGGGCAACCGCTGTCAGTTCCATGTCCTCGATCGAGCCGCGGGTCACACTGATGGTCTTGCCGGCAATGGCACCGATGTCGCTGATCGACGTCTGCTCCGGGCCGAACACGGCCAGGTAGAACGGCGCATAAGGGCGGGAGAAATCTATCACGGCTTCGCGCTCGGCATTCTTGCCCAGGCTGGAGATCACCAGGTCGACCTTGCCCGTGGTGAGGAACGGGATGCGGTTGGTGCTGTTGACGGGCGTGAGGGCCAGCTTGACGCCCAGCTTGTCCGCCAACAACTGCGCCGTGTCGATGTCCAGGCCGCGGGGCTTGAGGTCGGGGCCGACCGAGCCGAACGGTGGAAAGTCCTGAGGCACGGCCACTTTGAGCACACCACGGGCAGTGATGTCGGCCAGGGCGTCGGCCTGGGCCTGGGCAGCGCCCAGTGCGCCACCACACAGCAGCGTCGCCAGCAACAGGGAGCGGATGTTTTTCATGGGAAAGCCTCGGGGTATGCAGAAGGTCGTTAGCGCTCAAACTGCACAGCCCGTGCCAGCATTGGCGCCTGGCCCCGGAAAAGCCCGGGGCATGCGGCTGTTCGCGGTCTTACTGGTCTGAACAGTCAGCCCACCAGCGATGGCCGTGCCCCGCTTTCGTGCAGCCTGCCCTGCACTTGCGCCAGCACGGAGCGAGGCTTGCCAGACACCCGGTAAAGCCTTTACAAAGCGCAGACCGCTTCCCAACTGGTCTGAACAGATGCTAGACACGCTCCCCCGCGCCGTTCCGGAAATAGCCTTGCAGGCCATTCGCAAGCTGATCGAGGCAGGCGACTATCAACCCGGCGATGCCCTACCCTCGCAACGCGACCTGGCCGAGCAGTTGGGCATCAGCCGTGCGTCACTGCGCGAAGCACTGTCGTCGTTGAGTGCGCTGGGGCTGGTGAGCGTGCAACCGGGCAAGGGCGTTTTCGTGCAGGCGCCCTCCGCCCCCCCGGCGGCCACGTTCTCATGGCCATACGCCGAACAGGTATCGGCGGTGGACACCTTCCAGTTGCGCTATGCCTTGGAGGGGTTCGCGGCAGGCCTGGCTGCCCTGTACCTGACCGGTGCGGATATCGATGCGCTGGAGGCGAATGTCGAGGCGATGCGCCAGGAGCTGCGTGCCGGCCGTTTCGACGCCGCCGCCCGCCTCGACTACGCCTTCCACCGGCGCCTGCTGGAGGCCAGCGGCAACCTGGCGATGCTGCAGGTGATCACCGCCAGCCAGGACATTTTCCTGGAAAGCCAGAAACTGCCCTTCATTCGCCCCGAGCGGGCCATGGAAACCTGGCAAGAACACCGCAAGATCCTGCGCCAGCTGGCCCGTGGCAACCAGGCCGGTGCACAGCGTGCCATGCAGGAGCATATCCGCAATGCGGCTGCCCGTACCGGTGTGGTATTTGCGGCCTGAAACCCGGCCACTGCCCTATTCCGGGCGGCTGCCCAACTCGCCATTGTGCAGGGCGATCTTGATCGCCTGAGCCGTGGTTGCCACACCCAGCCGCCGCCGCGCCGCACGCAGGTGGTTCTCGACGGTGCGTTCCGACAAGCCAAGGGTTGCAGCTATATCGGCTTGCCGGCTTCCGGCAGCGGTCCAGCGCAGTACTTCCCGCTCCCGCGCCGAAAGTTGCGTGGCACTCGCCGCCAGGGGCGGTTGGAGCAAACGGCGGGCGGTATGGAAGGCGGCGGTAGCGACCATGGCCAGCATCAGGCGCGCCTCAGGGCTGCTATCGATGCGCGCCCCGCCCAGGCTCATCGCACCTTCCAGCCCCTGCGGCCCGAATACCGGCAACTGTAAACCGTGGACACCCGCGCCTGCCGGCCGCCGCACCACCCGGTAACGCTCGCCCTTTTCATCACAGGTCTTGGTCCAGAAAAACGGCGCCCGCGCTTCGAGGACATGCCGGGTGACCGGGCAACGCGTGAGGTAGGTCCTGGCGTCGATCGCTTGCCCATCTCCCCACCAGTCGCCCTCCACCCAGTACACCCGGTCGATCAGCGCATCTGCGACTGCGCGCACCGAAAAGAGCACGAAGCGGTCGTAGCCCAAGCGCATGGCAAAGGGGCGCAGCGCATCCTGGACACCCGCCAGCGTCGTGGCACGTTCCACCGCCAGGGCCACCTGCATCGCCACTTCGGCTACGCCGCAGGTCATCGCCCAGACGTTTCTTTCAACAAGGCGGCCGCGGCCAGCTTGCCAAGGTTGTTGCCCGCAAGCGGGCTGTCGCCGGTGAGCAACTTGCGGTCTTGGTACACCTTGCCAGTAATGTCCTGGTTGATGATCTCTACCCCCAAGGCCTGCAGCTTCTCACCAAACTTCCAGGTCAGGTGCCCCGGCATGTAGCCGATATCCGGGGTTTGCGCATCCAGCGCGTCAGGGAACGCACAGATCTTGTAGCCGCTGAACCTGTAGTTTTCCGCCGTTTTACCCATGCCCGCGGCCAACAGTGCCGCGGGGCCATGGCACAGCGAAATGATGAATTTATCGTGGTCGGCCGCCCACTCCAGCACCTGTTTGACCTCGCTGCTTTCCGGCAAGCCGATCAGCGCACCGTGCCCCCCGGGAATGAACACGCCGATGTAGTCGGAGTCATCACCCAAGCCCTTGACGACCTCTGCCAGCTTCAGCGGCTGCCTGAATGACGCCTGGTACTTGCGGTAAAACGCTTGTACCTCCTGGTCTTCCGAGGGCATGGCCCAGAATTCGAACTTGACCGGGTTGCCCGACACCGTGGCGATATCGAAAGCGAAGCCCGCCTTGTCCATGTGGTACATGGGCAACAAGGTTTCTACCGGGTGGTTGCCTGTCGAGAAGAGGGTGCCATTGGCAGTTTGCAGGTAGCGCTCATCGGCACCGATGACCAGAACCTTCCAGCGGCCACCTTTGTACGCACCAGGGTACTCGGCATCGCTCAGGTCAGAGGTGGGCGAAGTGTATTGGTTCAACGAATACGGTGAGGGGAAAAACGCGCCCACCTCAGCAGGGTCTGGGGTTGGGCGTTTGTCTTCGGCTGCAGTGGTCATCGCGTACTCCTCGATAAAGGTTGACGTCGATGACCATCCTAGGCCCCGCCCCACGTTCCAGCAATGCGGGTTTTCCCTTAATGGCGCGCTACCTCAGGCCGGGTCAGAGCTGAAACCGGCGTACCTGCCCCTGCAGTGAATTGCCCAAACCGGCCAACTCCAGGCTGGCCGTGCTGGTCTGTTCGCTGGCGGTTTGCGCCTGTTCGGTAATGTCGCGTACGTTCAGCACATTACGATTGATTTCTTCGGCGACGGCACCCTGCTGTTCGGCAGCCGCCGCGATTTGCTGGGTCATGCCCTGAATGCCGCCGATGCTGTGGGTGATGTTCTCCAGCGCAATACCTGCATCGCGGGCCAGTTGCACGCTCTCGCCGGTCAGGCCGCGGCTGGTTTCCATGCGCTGCACGGCTTGCAGCGTGCCCGCGCGCAGGGCTGCGATCAGTTGTTCGATGTCTTCGGTTGAGCGCTGGGTGCGCTGCGCCAGGGCACGCACTTCGTCCGCTACCACGGCAAAGCCACGGCCGGCCTCGCCTGCACGCGCGGCCTCGATCGCCGCGTTCAATGCCAGCAGGTTGGTTTGTTCGGCCACCGCCTTGATCACGTCGAGCATACTGCCAATGCGCCCGCTTTCTTCAGCCAGCGTGCTCACCGCTGCGCTGGTCAGCTCCACCTCGGCAGACAGGTTTTCGATGCGCGCAATTGCGCTTTTGACGATGTCGCCGCCACTGACAGCATCCTGCGCCGCCTGGTTGACCGAGCGCGCGGTTTCGACCGCGTTGCGGGCCACATCCTGCACCGAGGTGGTCATTTCGTGCATGGCCGCAGCCACCTGCTCGGTTTCCTGCATCTGCTCGGTAGCGCCTGCCTGCGTCTGCCGGGTAATCGCCGACAGCTCTTCGGTGGCGCTGGCGATCTGCGTCGCCCCATCACCGATATGCCCAACCAGTTGTCGCAAGCTGCCGGTCATGTGCTGCAAGCCATCTTGCAACTCGCCGATTTCGTCTTTGCGCGAGCCCGTGGGGAAGACGCTGAGGTCACCCTCGGCAATGCGCCGCACCCGGGCCAACGCTTCGCGCAGGGGTGGCACGATCTGCCGCGTGATCAACACGGCCGCCAGCCCGCCCAGCAGCAGCGCCAGCACCAGGCAACTGATCAGCGTCCACGCCGCATCACGGGTATCGTCCTGGCGCATCTGCATCTGCTGGTCGTACAGGTCCTGGCTGGTCTGCAGCAATGCATCACCCTGCTTCTGGATGTCCTTGAGCAGGGTGTCGATGCGGGTCAACGCCGCGCGGTGAGTGTCCAGCGAGGCCCGGTAGGCGGTAACGGATTGCGTCAGCTCATTGAGCAGGCTTGCACGCGAGCCCTGCAGAACATCCCCCAGGGTTTGCAACGCGGTCAGTGTCGCGTCAACGGCCTTGGCCGCAGCAGCGTACTGCTTGCCATTGCCACCGTAGGTGTAGCCACGGGTTTCAAAGCGCGCATACAGAAATTGCATCTGCAGGTCGTTGACCGCCTTGTAGAGTGCCTGGTCACGCAAGCCGTTCTGTTCACCCGCCAGTCTGTCGAGCTCATCCAGGCGCTTGAGTGCGCTGTCGCCGCTGCTGCGGCGTACCGCCCGCGACTGCTCGATCTGCTCATAGGCCTGGCCCAAGGATTCAATACCCCGCTGGTAGGTGGCCAGGTATTCCGCCAGCGAGGCAATCCGCCGTGCATTCTCGGCATTGGCAAAAAACCCTTGCAGCTCGACCAGGTGCTGCCCAACTTCGACGATCTTGTCCTGCAAAACCTTGGCAGCCTGGGCGTCGCCTTCACTTTGCAGGTAAGCCGAACGGTCCAGGCGCATCTTGGATATGTCGTCCATCAGCCGGTTGACCGCACTCATGCGGTCCATCCGGTAGGACAAGCTGCTGATGGCGCTCCAGCCTGCGCCAATGCTCAAAACCACCAACAGCAATAGCAGGCCGAAGCCGGTCATCAGCTTCTTGGCGACAGTGAGGTGGGTTAGCCAGTTATTCATATCATTGCATCCTTGAACGATGTCGCTGCCAGGTCGCGATGAAATGAATGCGAATGGGCAGCTGGGCGCGCCGCCCAGGCGATAAAGCGGACCGGGCTGGGCTCAGGCGATATTTGAGGCAGCTCGAGAGCGTGACAGGGCCACATAAATCAATCAAATGCAAATATCGAAGCAATTGTTGCGAATGGGGAATTAATAGCGGCTATTTACAGCGTTTCCCTAGTGCCTGCATCCGATCAGGGCAGGCTTTCACTGCATGGCCTTTTGACGCTATTTTGCTGAGGTGCCGCTTTACGTCAGGCGCTTGAACATCATAGGAATACCGTCATGCGCACCATTTGGTTCTTGTTACTCCCGGGCACACACATTCTGGACCTCGGCGGTCCGTTGCAGATCATGGCCAGCCTGGAAGAGCTGCGGTTGGCGCCGGTCAGCGTCCGTTGCATCGCAGCCAGACACCAGATGAGCAGCTATCAAGGTGTGACCTTGAGCGGCTTGCATCCCCTGCCCGAACAGCTTTCGCCCGAAGATTTGCTGTTCGTGGTCGGCAACAAGCTGTCTACCAGCCCCAGCGACGCTGCGACCTTGGCCGCAACCGCGCAGTGGCTGGCGAACGTGATAGGGCAAACCCCAGACGTGCAACTGTGTTCCATCTGCACCGGCGCGTTCCTGCTGGGCGAAGCCGGGCTGCTGAACGGCCGTGAATGCACCACCCATCACCGCTATGTCGGCTTGCTGCAGGCACGCTACCCAAAAGCCAAGGTGCTGGAAAATCGCCTGTTCGTGGAGGACGACGGTGTGTTCACCTCGGCGGGCGTGTCCAGCGGCACCGACCTGGCCTTGCATATCGTGTCGCTGCACTTCGGCAAAGCCGTGGCCAACCAGGTGGCCCAGGAACTGGTGATCTACCGTCGCCGTGCTGGCGAAGATGTGCAACTGCGCGCGGCCGACCTGGCACGCAACCACATCCACCCGCTGGTACACGCGGCCCAGGACTATATCGACACGCACCTGGGCAGCAGTTTCAGCTTCGAACAACTGGCCAGCCAGTTCAATGTCAGCTACCGGCACCTGGCACGCCTGTTTCGCGAGAACACGGGGCAAACCCTGCAGGACTACCTGCGCGCCCAACGCATCGACCTGGCCCGTGACCTTTTACGCGGCAGCCGCCTGAATGTGGAACAGATCGCCGAACGTTGCGGTTACGGCAGGGGGCCCACCCTTTTNNCAGCAGCCATACCTTTCGCCTGGCCTGGCGGCGGGAAATGCCGCAACCGCCGCTGCAGTTTCGCAGCGTGATCACCCAGGAAAACACCTAGTATCAGCGACCACTCACGGTGGGGGTGGCGAAACTGTCTGTGAAAAACGCTACCACAGCCTTGCGCGACGCCTCCCGGGCTGCTGGGTCCGGTGCCGAACGCCCCAAGCCGCCCTGGCCACGGTGCAGGAACGGATCCTTGTATTCCTGCGCGGCTTCCAGGCCATTGAAGCCATGCTCGGCACCGGGGTAGACCAGCACCTTTGCCCGTGCCTGGTCTTCGGCAGGCAGGCTTGCAACCAGTTTGGTACAAGCCTTGGGGTCATCATCGTACTGGTCCTTTTCACCGACCAGCACCAGCAGGCGGGCCGGCGCCAGGTGCTTCAAGTCATAGCCTGGCACACGGTTGTATCCCCAGCACACGGGATAGAACGCTGCCAAGGCTACGGGGCGCACCCCAGAGGCCTGTTGCAACTCATCGTCGATGGACGCAGACGCGGCGAGCATGGCCTGGGCGCCACCCCATGAAAACCCGAGCACCCCTACCCGCTCGCTATCGACCCCTGGCTGATTGGCCAGGTAAGACAAGGCGCCCGCCAGGTCCGGCAAGGTATCGTGAACCCGGGGCGGCCGCCCCTGTGCGCCGCCAGCCAGCCGGCGCGCGCCCCACATGTCCAGTTCCAGCGTGGCGATGCCGCGGGCATTGAGGTCGGCCGCGTGCAACGGCCCGCGTGAGTCCATCCCCGCCGAGCCGTGCAATATCACCACAGCCGGTGCTGGCCCGGCCTGGTTGGCCGGCATAGAGAGCACCGCTGGCACCCTGATCGGTTTCAGTTTGCCGGCAGAAGGCAGGGGCTGGCTGTAGAACGAAACCAGCCGCTTGCTGACGCTGGCCACAGTCTCGCCAGCGTCGGATGCAACCTCAGCCTGGGCCGCTGCCAACGGCAGCGCACACCCCAATAACAGGCTGATGGCCAATTTTTTATACATTTAACAACTCCTGAACGCCCCTACGGGCTTTTATTGCTGCTGTTTCACAAAGAACGGACGCCCGTCTCAGCCGCACATCGTCATCGCTGCCACACCCTCTATGGGCCAGCGGCCAAGCGCCAACGGGTCCAGTACCACCATTGCGATCAGCACACAGCACCCCAAGCCGAACGCCACGGCATAACCGCGCACTTGCCGGGCAGTGCACGCGCCATGCACCGCGACCAGGGCGAGCAATTGCATGCCCACGGCAAACACCCCAATGGAGAACCCGGAAGCGAGCAGTTCAGCCATTGGCGACCACACTGCGGGGGCGGCCCTGCGCTGCCTGGACCGTGGGTTGGTAGGCCACGGCATCGAAGGCCTGTTGCAGGTCGGCCTTGATATCGCTCACCCGCTCCAGGCCGACGCACAGCCTGATCAACCCGTCGGAAATGCCGGCGTGGCGCCGTGCTTGCGCATCCAGGCGGCCATGGGTGGTGCTGGCCGGGTGCGTGACCATGCTGCGGGTATCACCAATATTGGTGCAGCGCGCCACGCACTGCAGTTGATCGATCCATTGCCAGGCCGCTGCCTGGCCGCCGAAGATCTCGAAACTCAGCAAGCCGCCATGGCCGTCCTGTTGCCTGCACGCCAAGGCATGCTGAGGGTGTTGCGCCAGGCCGGTGTAATGCACAGCGCTCACCAGGGGTTGTTCGCCAAGCCACTGGGCCAGCTCCAGGGCGCCCTGTTGCACCCGCAGCATGCGGATTTCGAGGGTTTCCAGGCTTTTGAGCAACAACCAGGCATTGAACGGGCTGCAGGAAATACCCAACGTGCGCAACACGCCCCTCAACACCTGCATCAGGCTCTTGGAACCGGTCACTACACCGGCCAGCGCACGCCCCTGGCCGTCCATGTACTTACCCGCCGAATGGATGACCAAGTCCGCACCCAGGCTGTGCGGGCGCTGGAGCACCGGCGTCAACAGGGTGTTGTCCACCACGACCAGCGCATCCTTGGCGTGCGCCAGAAGGCTGATGGCACGGATGTCACCAATTTTCAGCAGCGGGTTGGAGGGGGATTCCAGCACCACCAGGCGGGTCTTGTCGTCGATCGCCTGCTGCCACTGGCCCAGGTCGGTAAGGTCGACGAACCGCGCCTCGATCCCGAACCGCGCCATGTAAACGCTGAAGGCACTGGCGGTGGTACCGAACACATCGCGGCTGCAGACAATGTTGTCACCCTGCTGCAGGAACCCATGGCACAGCGCGGTAAACGCGCCCATCCCGGAAGCGAACGCCACCGCGTCTTCGGCTTGTTCGAGCGCCGCCACGCGGCCTTCGAAGGCTTGCACCGTGGGGTTGGTGAAGCGGCTGTACACATTACCCTGCTGTTGCCCGCTGAAACGTTCTGCAGCCTCTTGCGCCGACGCAAAGGTATAAGCAGACGTCATGGCCAATGGCTCGCAGAAAACATCGGACAAATCGCTGACCCGATTGCTGTGCAGCGCCGAAGTTGCGTCAAAGCCGTCCAGGCCAATCGCAGACGATTGCATGGTGCATCTCCTTGTTTGCATTGAACAATGCGCAGTTGATCGGGGGCTATTCCGCTTCAGCCACTGGCGGGGCCGAGGCTTCTGCGGCCACGCGTGCCGAAACCAGCCACAGGGAAGCCAGTGCAGCCATCACGGTGGCCGTCGCCAGGCCAACCAGGGTCAACTGGTAGCTTTGATGCCGGTCGAAATCCAGGGCGCCGAGCTGTGTGGCCAGCAACGCACCCAGTTGGTGTACGAGGAACAGCAGGCCAAACACCTTGCCTTTGATTTCGGCGCCATACAGGGCAAAGCAGAATGCTGACGTGAGCACCACCGTACCCAGGTAACTGGCACCGAACAGCACCGCAAACAGGTAGGTACCCAGCGGCCCAGGTGTGGTCAGCAGGACGATCACCGCCGCCGTACGCAGCAGGTAGAACATCATCAGCAGAAGCCCTTTGTTGTAGCGGGTAGCCAGCCACCCAGCCATCAGGCCACTGACCAGTTCCAGCACACCCAGCAAGCTCAGGCCGCTGGCCTGTACCGAGCTAGGCAGCCCCTCGCCCTGCCAGAACGACACCAGGTGCACGTCGATGAACGCCATGGTGGCCCCACAGCTGGCGAAGCTGAGGGCCAATACGAAGAACCGCGAATCACGCAACAGAAACGCGACCGAGTGCTTGACCAGCGCCGCCTGCGGGTCGGGCTTGAGCGGAACGGTGCGCGCCACCCAGTACAGCGCCAGGCTCAACGGCACCAGGAAGATCAGGCCGACCCAGGAGAACACCGGCTGCCAGCCCACGCGCTGCTGCAGCATGATCCACAGCGGCGAAAGCACGATGAAGCCGATCGACGTACCATTGGTCACGAAAGCGAAGGCGAAGGCCTTGAAACGCTCTGCGACCAGGCGATCGACCAGAATGCCCATGGGTACGTAGGTCATCGCGGCAAGGGCGAAGGCACCCAGCAGGCCATACAACAGGGTGAACAGCATCAGCTGGCTGCCGACCAAGGTCACCCCCAGCAGCACCACCCCTGCACTTACGCTGCCCAGGGCAACCGTGCTCAGCGGCCCAACCCGGTCGCTCAGCCAACCCACCACCGGCGACACCAGGCCAATGGTCAGCACGAACAAAGAACCTGCCGTGGCCAAGGCTGCACGCCCGCCACCAAAGTGCGTGGCCAGGTCGACGAAGTACACTTGGTACAGCCCTTTCAGGGCGCTGGACAGGAACATCACCACGAAGCCGACTACCAGCACCGAGACGATCAGGGTTGAGCTGAATTTCTGTTTCATGGCCAATCCTCTGCGCGGGGTATTACACCGCTTCGGCCTGGGGAGCCCGGCAATACACCTGGTACATGTTTTCGTACATCGCGTAGAACAGCTGGCAGGTGTGATCTACCGCTTGCAACGCCTCTTGTTGCATCTGGGCCGTGGTGCACAGCTGCGAAACCAGATCCAGGCCTTCGTTGACGTGGCCAACGTCTTCCTTCTGGTGCACGGAGAAGAACAGCAAGTCGTGCTCGGTCAGGCCGTACGCCCGGCCGAGCAGCACGTGACGAGCATCACCGGCAACGGTCTCGAGGTTTTGCCCCTCGCTGGCGATCATCACCGCGGCAGCCCCCACGTGGTAACGCGCCGGGTCACGTACCGCCTGCAGGCGGTAGTCGATTAGCTCCCAGGTGGCCGGCAGCGGTTGCTCGGCATCACGCTCGGCATCGCTGATGCCCAGTGCACGCAAGAAATTCTGCATGAGCACCACATGGTTATCGGTACGCGAGAGCCGCCCGGTCTCCTCCTCGAAGCAGTTGGTGATCAGCGCGCGCTTGTGGGCAGGCAGCGGGCAATGGAAGAACAGGTGCTCGACATAAGTCAGGAAGTACTTGGTGAGTTGGTAACCTTGCAGCGCGACCTTGCGCAGCAGCGGCTTGTTGCCTTCAGGTGAAAGCAGGGCTTCGAAGATCGGGTGAGACAGCGTCAGGTGGTGGTGCAGTTTCTGCTCCAGCTGATCGCGAAAGGCTGCAGTCGACAAGGCCATGGTGGCGTTCCTTGAATGATGGAAAAGGGGGGCCCTTGGCGGCGATGGCTGCAGGCGAAGGATTAGGCGCTTCAGCTCAGGTTGAGTCGCTGGGCCAGGCTTTGTACTGACTGGGCCATGTAGTGGCCGCGGTGCTTCACACCGTTGACCCGCGCGTAGTCGTCGAGCACGCCGTAGGTCTGAAACCCGAAGCGTTGCCATAGGCGGTGGGCACGGGTGCCTTCGCGTACGTCCAGGGTCAGCAGTTCGATACCCTTCGCCTGGCACAGCCGCACGATTTCCGCGAAGGCCCGGGCCACCAGCCCGGAGCCCCGGTAGTCTGGGTGTACCACGCCTTTGCTCAGGTCAGCGATGTGGCGGCAGTTGGGCATGCTGCTACGGGACAGGATGACCAGGCACGCCGCGCCGGCAGGTGCACGGCCGAGCAAAGCGTAGGTATGCCCGCCCTCGATACGCGCCTGCAACGCCGCGGCGAAATCGACACCCTGGTCGACCGACATCGCCTGCTCGTAGCCCAGCACCCCGCCATCCTCAACCGTGCTGTTGATGAGCGTCATGATGTCCAGTGCAACAGTACGGTCAGCCCGTTGTAGCCATTGCAACTGCGCCTCGCTGGAAACTTGTGGCGCCAAGGAGAGGGAGGTGTTCATGGTGAAATCCCGTGTACGTTCAGGCAGGGATTTAACCGTTTAGGTGTAACGTGGAGTAAGCAGGCAATCGGACAGAAAACGGAAAGATAGTGACAACCCTCAACCTGGCCGGGAACCGCGGCGCAGACGCTGTGCTGCACCGCGCCGCCTGCTCGGCGGGCAGGGTCGCGCACCCGCTTGGTGCCGTGGCATTTTTCAAACGATCCCTGCGCCCCTGCGAACCCGCCTTACAGCCGGGCCTCAAGCGGCTGCTGCAGCAACCCACGGGGTAACTGGAAGCCCTCGAACGGTTCCTGGGTAATGGGGTTGAACGCTTTTTCAGCGCTGAGCCGGTAGCGCATCACGCCATCACCGGTGCTGAAGCTCAGGTCCACGCTGGTTGCGGTTCGCCCATTGAGCGAACCGCGGCTGAGCAAGCGGAACATCGACCAGGGGCCGCGGTACTCCAGGCGGCTGCTAGTGCCGTTCTGCCTGAGCAGGGTCAGGTTACTGCGCACGTGCCGGCCAAGCGTGTTCGGCCAGATGATGCCGGTGAGCTGCCGCGGGCCATGGGTGTAGGCAATCAACTGGCCGTCAAGGTCCAGCAGGCTGGTGCGCTGGTTAGCGCTGAGCCCCAGCGGCTCGATGCTGAACTGCACGCTCAGGTTGCCACGCTGGTCGAAGAAGGTTTCGCGAATGCGGTTGGCCAGCGCCAACTGCTCGATCACATCGCTGCGGATCAGCGACTGCCCTTGCGGGCCGGCGCGCAGCGCCTCGAGGTTGTCGTGCAGGAATGCGTTCAGGTATTGATCACTGAAGCGCTGCAACCGCCCCTGGGGCCCGAAGAACGACTCGAAGTCATCCAGCGACGCATCCGGCGCCTTGGCCACGAAAGGGTAACGCCCGGCAAGGCGCTGCTGGAAGAAGCTGTAGACCTCGGTGTCCCAGCGCCGCTCCAGCTCGCGCAGGGCTTCGATGTGCAGCACCCGGGCGGTTTCATCGGCCACCTTCTTGGCGTGGTGATTGAGCGGTTCAGGCAAACCGGTGGCCACCCGTTGCAGGGTGCTGATCGGGTCTGGGCCGGTCATCGCAAAACGCTGCTGCACCGCTTGCAGGGCGGCCTTGCCCCGGTCTGGGCTGCCCTGCACGGCCTTGGCGTAGTCGTGCACGGCCACCATGGCCGCCAGCACTTCATCGTAGTAGCTTGGCTTGTCTTGCGTTGCATGCAGCATCCCGCTCAGCCCCGCAAAAGCCCGCTGGATGGCCCAGGCCTGCTGGCGCTCGGGCTCGCTGCCCTTGGGCATGAGCGTGTCGCTGGCGCTGCCCGTGTCGAGTACCTCAGCCGATGACAGCGAAGTGTTGTCTTTCACCGTAGCCAGCAGCCGGTGCCACGGCGCCGCGGGCCCGGTCAGCTGCTGCAGGACCATTACGCCGTGTTCGAGGTCGTGAAAATCCGCCACCGAAACGGCATTCAATGCACGCCGCCAGCTGTTTATGTAGTCGGTGCTATACAGGTTGCGCAGACGCTCGCTCAACACCACCCGGTCAGCGTCCGAGTACTCCAGCTGGCTGCGCTCACCCAGCGCCCACTGGTCGATCATCGCCATGTCGGCGAAGCTTTGGCTGCGGGGCTCGAAGTACTCTTTGAAACCCTTGGCGGTGTGTATCGGCGCCAGTCGCACATCCTCGCCGCTGGCCCCAGCCGAGCGCTGGTACACCACGTCGAACGCGGGGCCGACCTGCTGACGCAAATCCAGGCCCGTGAGCAGGTGTTCCTGAGCCTGCTGCTTGAGCCCGGCATATACCCGCTCCGGTAACGGCACCTTGCGCAACGCCGCCTGCACCACGGCGATACGCTGGCGGTACTGCGGCAACTCGGTGTCGGCATAGGCCAAGGCGTACTTCAGGTGGCGCATGAGGTCGCGCTGCAGCTGCCCTTGGCCAGGAAACTGTTGCTGCCACTGGCGGGCCATCCATGTCTCGACCCACTCAGGCCGCCGGTTCTGGCGGTCTTCCAGCATACGGTAAACCCGCAGGGCAGCCATTTGCCGTTCACTGCCAGGCGTAGCGGCATCCATGGCGTCGAGCACGCCACTGGCCAAGGCCGGCAGGAATCGCCTGGAGAGCAAGCTGAGGTAAGCCTCATCGACACGCGGGCCAATGATACGCCCCTGGTAGAGGCCTAGATCGGAAACACCCGGCCAGGCGGCACGGTAGTCGCCAAACACTGAAACCGCATCGCGGATCTGGTCCAGCGGCTCCAGCAGGTTGCGCCCGGTCGGGTCCAGGCGCTGATCCACCTGGTGGTGGCTGTACTCCCGGCTTTTGGCGAGCACGTTGGCGGCCTTGGCGCCATTGATGTCGAAAAAGCGCTGCCAGCTGGCTACGGCAACACAGAAAGCCAGCATGCCTACACCCGAGCCGACCCATAACAACCGGCGCTTGCTGCGCGCCACCTTGATGTTGTCTCCGGCAAGCCCCGCCTCCTTGTAGATGACACGCCGGAACGCATGCTGGATGAAGTAGGCAAACGCTTTGCCTTGCGCCTTGCCCTCTAGCAACGGAAGCGCTGTGTTGTAGGGCTGGGCTGACTCGCGCACGAAGGCGTTGAGCACGTCCCCTTGCTGAATGACCGAAGACCAGTACACCCCCCGCACCAGGGCGGGTGTGGTGTAACGGTCACTCGCCAGCGTTTCTTTCAGGAGACCCAGCAGTATCGGGCGCAAGCCGATCAACTGGGCATGCAACGAGAACAGCCGCGCGCGCTGCGGCGCACTGGCCAAGGTATCGAGTCGATCCACCACCTGCTCGAACAGCCGATTGAGCAACTGCTGGTAATGGTCGCCATACTCCTGCAGCCAGGCATCGAAGGAGCCGACCGTATCCAGCTTGAAGGTGAAGCCCAGCATGTTTTCCCGCAGGTCGACGGGAAGGCCCCCATAGAGCTGGTCGAAGCCGTCCAGCAGATCGAATTTGCTCAGTACCACATACAACGGCAGGCGCGAGCCCAACTGGCTGCTGACTTCGTACAGCCGCGTGCGCAGCCTGTGGGCCAAGGCAACACGCTGCTCGGGCGTACCCTGCAATAACGCAGGCAGGTCCACGACCAGCACCATGCCATTGAGTGCCCGCTGGCTGCGATTTCGTACGAGCCACCCCAGCAGGTGCTGCCAGAGCCTGGCGGGTGTAGCCGGTGGCACTTGCGGGGCACCTGGCGCCCCGGCGAGCGAGCCTGCCGGCGAGTCCTGCCTGATAAAGGCCCCGGGCGGATCGATGATGACCGCCTCGTTGCTGACCCACCAGCCTATCGGGAAGGCCAGGGCCTGCGCCTGTGTATCCCGCGCCTGCACCGTGTCGATCCGGGTCAGGGAAAAGCTTTGCTCCGTACGGTCGATGAAACTGGACTTGCCCGCATGCTGGTCGCCTATCACCAGGTACCAGGGCAATCGGTACAGGGCACGCCGCCCTCCCGCACTGCCGAGCAATCGCGCCAGCCCTTGGTCCAAGGCGTTTTCCTGGGCCCGAAGCAACGGCAATACGCTGTCCAGCTCTGCGGCCGCCGCCTCGTTGCGCTCTGCCTGAAGGCGCACGTAGCGCCTGCGCAGCACCAACAGCCAGCACAGCAGCGGCACCAGCACGAGCACCAGGCTGGCCAGACTGCGGTGCGCAATGCTGGCCAGCGGATGCTGTTCACGCCATGCCCACTGTGGGCCTAGCCACCAGATGGCGGCCAGCATCAGCACGCTGCCCAGCACAAGCAGCACAGGCATGACCAGGCCGACTCGAGTCGCCAGGGGCAAAAGCCAACGTTTCAATAGCGTCCATCGTTGATTCATGGCGGGTCCTAGTCCTTGTTCTGATCGGCCAACGCATCAGGGGCGGCATGCTGTTGCAGGCGTTTGAACACCTCCGGCTCCCAGGCACTGGCCATGGTTTGCTGCATGGTTCGGGCAACACTGGCGCACAGGTCCTGAGCCAGCCACGAGACGCCGCGCGCGGCCAGCAGATCGGCCGCGATCACGGTGGTGTGGCAGCGCTCACGCGGCGCGCGAATATCTGCCTGCATGGCCTGGAGCCTGAGCAAAACCGGCTCTACCCCACCGCTTTCCAACTGGCTGACAAGTTCTTCGCGCAGGCCCACGAACTCTTGCGCCGTTTCAGCTTGCGGTTGCTGGCCTGCGCCTTTGAGCCAGGCCATGCACTGGTCGTCCAGAAACGCCGTGCCGTCGCTGAAGCACAACTGCTGCAGGGCGGGGATACGCTGGACGAACCGGGCAGTCGCTGCGCGGATGGCTTCGGCCACCTCAGGCATTGCCAACCGTGTGGCGGTGGTGGCCGCAAGCAAGCTGCCGCGCATCCAGAAGGGGCAAGCCGACACGCTTTTTTCGATCCGCTGCAGCAGCGCCGCGTCGAACACGCTGCCGGCAATGGCCTCTTCATAATCGCCGGCGATCTCCAGCGGCACCGCCATCAGCTCGGTGCGGTGACCTTGCCCCGCCTGAGGCGCGGCCTGGATGTGAGCCCACAAGCCGAAGCGACGCAACTGATACCCCGCTGGGTCGTAGGGGTCCTGCTGGTTGATCAGCTCAGCCATGCTCAGCACCGCCCTTCGTGATTCACGCTCGTTGCCTAGCGACACGCGGGGCATGGGTGTGGCGATGACTTCGGCCAGTGGCGCGGGCTTGATGACGGGCGCCGAAGCCCTGGCCGCAGCAGGCTCGCCTGCGCCACTCGCCCGTTCCGAGTGCTTGCGTAGCAGCCGCGCCATATCATCGAGCATGGCGTCGTCCAGCAGGGCCACGGCTTGCAGCTGTTGCAGCCGCAGCAGCGCCTGTTGCGCCCCGGCCGCATGCGCAGGGCTATAGGTGAAACGGTCCAGGCGCGGCAGGGCTTCGTTCAAGCGGTTGAGCACCAAGCCAACCAGCTTGCGCTTACCCAGGTAACCCTTGGGCCCTGGCTTGGGATAAGCCGTCTCCCAGTAGCGCTCGACCATGCCGGCCAGCAAGGTCAACGTGAGCGCCCAGCGTTCCCAACAAGCACTGCGAAGCCATGCGGCACTCAGGTGTGCCACGATGCGCAGATGCTTGCACTGTTGCCCCAGGTACTGGCGCGACGCTTCCTCGATGAGACCCAATCGATCGTGCCCTCCTGCAGGCCACCCAGCTTGACCATTTCCTGGTCGATGGCCTGGTAGGTCTCATCCTCCACATCGAACAGGCCGGCCGGTGCTTGCGCGTCGATGGCTTTGAGCAACCGGGCGATTTCCTGTGCATTGACCTCGGCTACCAGCGACATGCCTTGCGCACCTCGCCGATAAGCGGGTCAAGCCCCTGAGCGTCGAAGACCAACCCGCCAACGGCAGGGTTTTCGCTGTGAACCTGGATGCGCCGGGCCCCGATCAGCTGCCTGATCTGTTCGATTCCGGGCAGGCCGCGGCCGGCATCGAGCACCTGACCGTTCTCCGTCACCTGCCAGGGCGTCGCGGCGGTGGCGCCACGCTCCCCCTGCAAGCGCACCGTCAGCCGGCTGGCATCCACGGGGTGTGCGGCGATCAGTTGCAACCGCGAGATGTTCTGCAAACAGCTGATTACCAGGTAGGGGTGCGGTGCAGCCGAAGCGATTGCGGGTGCAGAAATCGTCAGCCCCTCGTCTTCACGCGTGAGCCGGAACGTCAAATCGTCGGGATTTCGGCCTGTTTCATAGGCCAGCACCCGACGCACCGTGGGGGAGTCCTGCTCCGGTGCCGACCACTGCGCGGCCACGCGGTGCGCAGGTGTTCCGGCGGATTGATCGAAACAGGCCAGGCGCTCAACGTTGGATACGATGCGCGAGCAATTCTGATCGGCATGCACTGGCAGTGGCATGCAATTGATTATCAGAAAAAGACCTGCGCCAGAGGTATGTTTCGCCAGGCATCGCAATTAAATTCCCTCTCGATAGTACATATGCCCTGTATCAGCTCCGCTGATATTTAAACGCAATCACGGGCACTCCGGCCCGCGAGTGGCAAGAGACTAGCTCATAAAAAATCGCAAATACAAACAAATATTTTTTTACACTTTGACCCTCGACTGAATAACAATTTCAGGCGCAAGGTTTTTACGCAAGAGGCAATGACTACCTCGCTCTTGTTTATATCGTAATCAAGTCTGAAGGAAATTTCCTACAAACTAAATCAGAACTCACGAACAACTATCAGGGACTTCCCACACAAACCAAGGAGAGATTCTGCGATGGCAAAGCCCACAGGATCGGTTGCACCCAAAGAACGAATCAACATCCGATACGTGCCCGCCACAGGTGATGAACAGGCCGAAGTAGAGCTGCCGCACAAGATGCTGGTGATGGGCGATTTCGGCCTGGATGACGCCCGCGCGCTGGAAGACCGAACGGTCATGCGCATCGATAAACACACCTTCAACAATGTGTTGAATGACGCCGACGTCCGTCTGGCCATGTCGGTGCCCTCCATGCTCACCACGGCTGCCGACGCGGAGCTGGCGGTTCATCTGCAGTTCAGGTCGCTCAATGACTTCGCACCAGACGGTATCGCCCGCCAGGTACCGGAGCTGAGCAAGCTGCTGGAGCTTCGCGAAGCGCTGGTGGCGCTGAAAGGCCCACTGGGCAACGTGCCCGCGTTCCGCAAGCAACTGCAGCACCTGCTGAGCAACGAGCAGGCCCGCAAGCAACTCGCCGAAGAGTTGAACCTGGTGCTTGAGGCGCCAAAAGAAGACTGAGACAACGGAGCGTCCCATGGCAAAATCAACCAGCACTCCCCTCGCCGCTGAACGGTCGGGCGAAACATTGAGCAACGCCACGTTGCTCGACCAGATCATGGCCGAAACCAAACTGGTGCCCGCACAAGAGGGCTATCAAGTCGCTCGCCAAGGTGTATCGGCCTTTATTGCCGAAATACTCAAAAGCAATGATCCAGATCAACTCATCAACAAACACCGCGTCGACCAGATGATTGCAGAACTGGACCGGGTGCTCAGCCGGCAGATGGATGCCATCCTCCATCAGCCGGTATTCCAGGAACTTGAGTCTTCATGGCGCAGCCTCAAACTTCTTGTCGACCGCACGGACTTCCGCGAGAACATCAAGCTTGAAGTATTGCATGTCAGCAAAGAAGACCTGCTCGATGACTTTGAGAATGCGGCCGATATTACCTGCAGCGGTATGTACAAACACGTTTACACCGCAGGTTATGGGCAATTCGGTGGTGAGCCGGTGGCGGCCATGTTGGGCAACTACCACTTCGGCCCCGCTGCCACAGACATCAAACTGTTGAGTTACATGGCGTCTGTCGGTGCCATGGCGCACGCCCCCTTCCTTGCCGCCCCCGCACCCGATTTCTTCAATTTGAGCAGCTTTGAAGAGCTGCCCAACCTGAAGGAGATCAAAGACATCTTCGCAGGGCCACGGCATGCCAAGTGGCGCGCCTTCCGCGAAAGCGAAGACGCTCGGCACGTTGCGCTGACCGGGCCACGTTTCATGCTCCGCTCGGCCTACCACCCTCAGGAACAGCCGATCAAAACCTTCAACTACGAAGAAAACATCGACGGGAGACACGACAACTACCTGTGGGGCAACTCCGCTTTCCTGCTGGCCAGCTGCATCAACGACAGCTTTGCCCGCTACCGGTGGTGCCCGAACATCATTGGCCCGCAGTCCGGTGGCGCCGTCGAGGACCTGCCCGTGCATCTGTATGAGGCGCTGGGGCAACTGCAAGCGAAAATTCCAACCGAGGTGCTGATATCCGACCGCAAGGAATTCGAGCTGGCCGAAGAAGGCTTCATCGCCTTGACCATGCGCAAGGACAGCGACAACGCCGCGTTCTTCTCGGCCAATTCGGTCCAGAAACCGAAGCAGTTCCCCAAGACGCCGGAAGGCCTGCAGGCCCAAACCAACTACAAGCTGGGCACGCAACTGCCCTATTTGTTCATCGTCAATCGCCTGGCCCATTACATCAAGGTGCTGCAACGCGAGCAGATCGGCAGCTGGAAGGAACGCCGCGATCTTGAGTCCGAGCTGAACAAATGGATCAGGCAGTACGTCGCCGACCAGGAAAACCCTTCGGCCGATGTGCGCAGCCGTCGCCCATTGCGGGCCGCGAAGGTCGTGGTTTCGGACGTTGCCGGGGATCCGGGCTGGTACCAGGTCTCGCTCGCCGTGCGACCGCACTTCAAATACATGGGCGCAAATTTCGAGATCTCGCTGGTTGGCCGGCTTGATACCGAATGAGTGGTTTTTTCAATCGCTTGGTGACGGACCCGTCTGTTACCCGCACGCCTTCCCGGCAAGAAAACGCTGCCGAAAAGATTGCCGCCATCAAGCGCCACCTGGAAACGCTACTCAATGCACGTCAGGGCTGCTCACAAAGCAGCCCTGAACTGGGCCTGCATGACTTCAACGGGCATGCCACAAGCAGTGGCGACCTGTTGAAGCAAGTGAGTGCCGACATACGCCGCACCATTCAGCGCTTCGAGCCGCGCGTGCACGTGCGCGCGCTCAAGGCCATGCCCGCGTGTCACGCCCCGCTGGAGCTGCATTTCAGGCTGGACTGCCAGGTGCAGGTCAACAACCACCACGAGCAGCTGCAACTGGAGCTGCTGGTCAACGGCCATAGCCGCCATACCCGAGTGAGGTGACCGATGTCACTCAAGGATCGATTCAGCGAAGAGTTGCGTTACCTGCATGAACTGGGCAACGACTTCGCTACCGACAACCCACAACTTGCCCGGCTGCTGGGCAAAGGTGGCAGCGACCCGGACGTCGAACGGCTGATGGAGGCTTTTGCCTTCCTCACCGCCAAGTTGCGCCTCAAGCTGGAGGATGACCTGCCAGAGCTGAC
Source organism: Pseudomonas sp. TJI-51 (assembly GCF_000190455.2). Classification (NCBI taxonomy): domain Bacteria; kingdom Pseudomonadati; phylum Pseudomonadota; class Gammaproteobacteria; order Pseudomonadales; family Pseudomonadaceae; genus Pseudomonas; species Pseudomonas sp. TJI-51. The sequence goes on along the minus strand of NZ_AEWE02000046.1, from coordinate 100,898 downwards.
GCACCCCATGCTGCAGTTGCTGTGGCCCAATTACCTGCGGCCCCTGCCGAGCGCCACGATCATCCAGTTCACGCCACTCAAGCAAGCGCTCAGCCAATCACACTGCATTCCCAAGGGCTCACCGTTGTTCTCCAGGCCCGTGGATGGCGTGCCTTGTGAATTTCGTACGTGCACGGCCGTGGACATCCACCCGTTCGAGATCCAATCGGTCAGCGCTACCCAGACGCTCGACAGTTCGGTAGCACGCATCGAACTGCGCACCCTGGTCGAGCGCCCCTTGAACACCCTCGGCTGCGACAGCCTGGATTTCCACTTGAGCGGTGATGACAAGACAGCCCGCACGCTCTACCTGTGGCTTGCTCAATACCTCAAGCATGTCGCGGTAACGATCGATGGCCAAGTGCACCGGTTGCCGGCCAGCAGCATCATCTTTCCGGGCTTCAGCGCGAACGAGGGGCTGCTGCCGTATCCGCAGAACGTCTTCGATGGCTATCGGATCCTGCAGGAATACTTCGTTTTCGCGAAGCGCTTCCACTTCTTCAGCGTTAGCGCACTGCAGAAAGTCTGGCCCGATCAAGCGACTCGGCAGGTGGGCATCGAACTTCACTTCACCCGCCAGCTCCCTGCCTCGTTGCGTATCGGCATGGCGGATTTGCGCCTGTTCTGCACGCCGGCGGTCAACCTGTTCAGCTACAGCGCCGAACCTATCGACCTCTCCAATCGGCAGGCCCCTGCCGAGCTGACCCCCAGAGGGAAAGAACGGCATGCGTATGAGATTTTCAGTGTCGACAAGGTGGTCAGCACCCGCACCACAACAGACGGCAGCACCGGCGAACACCTACGCACGTTTCGCCCGTTCGAATCGTTCGCCCATGAGATCGAGCATGCTCAAGGGCGCACGGCGTTGTACTACCGCTACACCCTCGAGGAGTCGTTGCGCGGCGAGGGCGTCACACATCGCATCGCCTTCGTGCGTGCCGATGCCAACGCTTACACCGGTGAGCTGGAAACGGCGTCCATCGACCTGACCTGCACCAACCGCGATCTGCCCCTGGCGCTGGGCGTTGACGACATCGATGTGATTTCCGAAGCCACGCCGGCGCTGACCACCTACACCAACATCTGCAAACCCACCCGCCCCTACCGACCAGTGCTGGATGGCCAGTTGCAGTGGGCGCTGGTTTCCAACATGTCGCTCAACTACCTGTCGCTGCTGTCTGCCGAGCCGCTGAAGGCGGTGATTCGTGCCTATGACTTCGTGGCCTTGCACGACCTGCAGCAGACACGCACGACCCATAAGCGCCTGGAAGGCATTCGCGATGTTCAGACCGAGCCTCTGGATTGGCTGATCAAGGGCCAGCCCATTCGCGGGCTACGCACACGGCTGAAGCTGGACCAGGCCGCCTTCCTGTGCGAAGGCGACCTGTACCTGTTCGGCTGCGTGCTGGCGCACTTCTTCGCCCTGTACGCCAGCATCAATTCCTTCCATCAACTGGAAGTGATCAACATCACCAACAACGAGCACTACACATGGCCCATCCAGACCGGCAAACAACCGCTGATCTAGCCGACAGGCTGCTCGCCGAGGCACACCAGTACAACTTCTACCAGTTGCTGGAGCGCCTGCACGGCTTGCATGGGGATGACCTGGAACCGCGCTGGCCGGACCAGGCCACCCGGCTGCGCGTGCGGCTGGCCTGTGACCCACGGCTGACGTTTCCGGTTTCCGACGTGTACAAAGCCGAACGCATGCCCGGGGCAGAAGACCGCTACCGCGTGTGCGCCACCTTCATGGGCCTGCATGGCACTGACTCACCCTTGCCTGCCTACTACCTGGAGCAGGTGGCCTACGAGCATGCGCAGGGTATCGGTGTGCGGCCGGCCTTTTTCGACTTCTTCAACCACTACCTGCTCAGCCTGCTGCACCGCGTGTGGCGCAAGTACCGCTACTACATTCGCTTCCAGCCAGGTGCCAGCGATGGCTTCTCCCAGTACATCTTTGCCCTGCTGGGGTTGAATGACAAACAACTGCGCGGCGACACGCCGTTGCCCTGGAGCCGACTGCTCAGCTTCGCCGGTGTCATCGCCAGCCGCAGCCGCGCACCGGGCACCGTCGCGGGCATCATCGCCCACTGCTTCGACCTGAAACAGGTGCACATCAGGGAGTTCGAGACCCGCTCGGTGCCTACGACAACCCGGCAACTGGTAAGCCTTGGCTGCAGCAACGGCGAGCTGGGCACTTCGTTCCTGGTCGGCAGCCGCACGCGAACGCGCAGCAGCAAGTTCACCATCGTGATCAGCGAGCTGGACCAAACCCAACTGCGCGGCTTGCTGCCCAGCGGCATCAACTTCAATCGCTTGCGCGCCTTGATCGACTTCCTGCTGCGCGATGGGTTGGCCTACGACCTGGAATTGCGGCTGCAGCAGAACGCGCTGTCGCCCTTCTGCCTGCACCCGAGCCAGGGCGCCCACCTGGGCTGGACCAGCTTCACCGATGACCGCCATGGCCAGATCAGCCCCGTGGCGCGCTTTCGGGGGCGCTCATGAGCACATTGACCTTGAACATCACCAACCTCGACCAGTTGCAGCACAACGTCACGGCCCGGCACACATTCGATCGCGCAGGCGGCACCATCGGCAGCGTAGGGGCCGCGTGGCTGATCAATGACGGTGCACAGAGCGTGGCACCGATCCACTGCGAGATCCGCTGGCTGGAAGGTAGCTTCTGCGTCATCGACCGCTGCGGGCGCACCTACCTGAACAACAACCTGGGCAGCCTGGGCACGCGCTCAGCCAGACGGCTGCTTGAGGGCGACCGGCTTCGGGTCGGCGCTTATCGGCTGTTGGTCCAGCTGTCGCCAGCGGATGCCCGTTCGCTGGAAGCGTTATTCAACCCCGACTCACGGGTGCTCGACCAATTCATCCTGGATGCACCTGCAGAGCGTTGGCCTGCCCAGCCCGCAACGGCCCCGGTCGCCGAGATTTGCTCGGTATTCGCCCAAGGTATGGGCAACGATCCCTTGGCAGCACTGGACGCGGTGACGCAAGCCACGGCGCAGGACCCGCTGGACCGCCTGGTTGCAGGAGAACACCCATGACGCGTCATTCACTGGTGGCCGGGCTTCTGGCAACCCTGATCGGGCTCTCGGGCTGCACCGCCCTGGGCAAAATGGGCCAAGTGGCGCTGAACCCTTCGATACCCGTCGGGCCGCCCAAGGATCACCCTACCGAAATTGCTTTCAGCATCAACGCCAGCCCGACACTCAACAGCAACCCCAGCAGTGTGGACGTGCTGGCCGAGCAAGAAAGCAGCCTGGCCCCCAGCCCCTACGCAGTCACCTTGAGCGCGGGCGACCCCTACGCCCTGGCCGAGAAGGTCGGCACCCTGTTCGAGTTTCTGCAGGAGCAGTACCCGGCCGCCTCGCCTGTCGAGTTACCAGAGGAGGAGGCCGATCTCCCGCTTCGCTCGCCCTTCGAGCACAGCACACCCGGCCGCTACGAAGACGCGAACATGGTGCTGACCTTACCGCGCAGCACCACGCCGGCCACCGAAGCGGTGGCTACGCCCATGGCTATCAAGATCCTGCAACTGCGCGACGACTCATTGCTGCGCAACAGCCTTTATGAGCTGCTGGACAAAGACCCCGCCAAGGCGCTGCGCAGTACCTATATTCGCGATGACGATTATCTGCTGCACCCTGGGCAGTTCAAGTTCATTCCCTTTACCGCCATCGAGCCCGAGACCCGCTTCGTTGCCGTGATCGCCGATTACCGCAACCAGGACGATGCCACCTGGAACCAGGTACTGCGCATTCCACCGCGGGGCCACCAGATCATCCTGTCGGTGTTGCTCAACGACACGCAGGTTTTGCTCAAGGAGCAAGACTGATGGCGCCTGCAACCCTGCCCTTCTCGCTCACTCACGCTGACACGGAGCGCTCATGAGTTCACGTAATCCCGTCCTGTGGCCTGAAGGCCTGTTCGTCAAACCGCAGCATTTCCAGCAGGCTACCCGCGCCGCTGAAGCAGCCCAGCACCAACGTCTGGCCAGCCTGAACGCGGCCTTCTATGGCTTCAGCGAGCTGCAACTGAACGAGGAATACCTGAGCCTGGGCAAGGTCGCGATCACCCGCGCCCGCGGCATCATGCCGGACGGTACGGTGTTCGACATTCCGGCAGACCTGCCGCCGCCGCCGCCGCTGGAAATCGACGACGACGGCGCAAAGGACAGCGAGGTTTACCTGTGCCTGCCGCTGCGCACCGAGGGCGGTCGAGAGGTGAGTTGGCCCGACAACGCCGCGAATTTCCGCTACAGCGCTCAGCCCCAGGAAATCAAGGACACCCACAGCGCCGATGGCGACCTGGCCCAGGTCGATCTGGCAGTGCCCAACCTGCAACTCAAGCGCAAGGCTGACGACAGCAGCGCCTACACCCGCCTGGCACTGGCACGTATCCTGGAGCGGCGACCCGATGGCAGCCTGCAACTCGACGAAGGGTTCTACCCGACCAGCGTCTCGGTACGGGCTGTGCCCGCACTGCAGCGTTACCTCGAAGAAATCACCAACACCCTGCGCGAGCGCTCACGCAACCTGGCCAGCCGAATCGGTGCTGCTGGCCAATCCGGCATCGCCGATATCCGCGACTTCAACCTGTTGCAAGCCATGAACCGCTGGTGGCCGTGCTTCCAGCACCTGGCCAGGCAGGGGCAGACACACCCTGAGCAGCTGTACCTGCACATGAGCCAGGCGTGCGGCGAGTTCGTGACCTTCACCGACGAAAGCCGGCTGCCTGCCGAGTACCCCGCCTACCAGCACAGCGCATTGCGTGCGTCATTCAAACCCCTGCAGGACACGTTGCGCCGCGCCCTGGGTACGGTCCTGCAGCCGCGGGCGGTCTCCCTACCGCTGGACGCGCTGGATTACGGGGTAATGACGACGACGCTCGAAGACCGCCGCCTGATCGATAACGCGGACTTCATCCTCGCCGTGGGTGCAGACATGCCGCCGCCGACCTTGCGCCAACTGTTCATGCAGAAGGCCAAGGTCACGTCCCTGGAAACCTTGAGTGACCTGGTGCACAAGCAACTGCCCGGTATTGCGCTACAACCGCTGCCGGTGGCGCCGCGCGAGCTGCCCTTCCATGCGGGCTTCAGCTATTTCGGGCTCGACCGCCGCGACCCGGCCTGGGCCTGCATGAACACGGCCAACGGTTTCGGGATTCATATCGCCGGGGAATTCCCCGGGCTCGAGTTGCAGTTCTGGGCAATCAGGAGTGAGTGAAATGCACGCGAACGACCACCCGGGCGATGGCAGCGCACCTGCGAAAGTCGAGCAGCTGCGCTGGATGCTTGAAAACACTTCAGGCACAAAGGGGGCAGGATGCTCGACACCCACGCCAGAACCCGATCCAGCGGGTGAAGGCTACCCAGCCGATCCGGATTTCCAACTGCGAGGCGGCTACAGCAACGTGATGCTGGACGCCGCCGCCCCTTTGCTCGGCTTGGTCATGCGCATCCGCACGCTCGATACACTGCCCAACCTCGAACAAGTGCACCGGCAGGTGCGCAACCAGATCGAAAATATTCAGCAAGAGCTGCGTCAGCATGGCTACGAGGCCACGCAACTTCTGGCCTATTCCTATGGCCTGTGCCTGTTCATCGATGAAGCCGTGATGGAGAGGCCCTGGGGCCAGGCAAGCCTCTGGAGCCAGGAGCCCCTGCTCAGCATCTACCACAGCGAAACCTTTGGCGGCGAAAAGATCTTCACCGTGATCTCGCGCCTGATGCAAGAACCCCAGCGGTACCAGGACGTGCTGGAGTTCATGTACTTCATTCTGTGCCTGGGGCTCAAAGGCAAGTATGGCCTCGCCCCCAAAGGCGACGAAACGCTGAACACCCTCATTCACCAGCTCCACGCAATCATCCGGGAGCTACGTGGGCCTACGCCGACAACGGTCTGCGACCCTTACAGCAACGTTGCCCCGCGCAACTTCCGCATGAACCGGCAATGGCCTTGGTGGAGCCCTCTGGTGCTTTCCGCCCTTGCGATGGCCACGGCCTATGGCATCTACAGCTACCGGCTGCACCTGATCACCCATGAGGTGCTGCAGTCACTCGACAGCATCTTGCAGCAGTAGCCGCCGGCAGTCGGCACGAACGTATTCAACGAATTGACGGGGCATTTGCCCCGTTGAACAAGCCCATCGATTCCGATGGCCACGTAGCCGCTTGTGCGCGTGCTTTTCCACATGGACGCAGGAGAAACTGCCATGCCAACACCCGCTTACATCAAGATCGAAGGCCAGACCCAGGGCAACATCACCGCGGGCGCCTTCACCGCCGAATCAGTTGGCAACATCTTCGTCGAGGGGCACGAAGATCAAATGCTGGTACAGGCACTCAAACACAAGATAACCGTGCCCACCGACCCCCAAAGCGGTCAGCCTGCTGGGCAGCGTGTTCACGGGCCTCTGATAATCACGTGCTCTCTTAATAAAGCGGTGCCCCTTCTGTACAGCGCACTGTCCAGTGGAGAGCTGCTACCTAATGTGGAAATCAGCTGGTACCGCACATCTATTGAGGGCAAGCAAGAATGCTTCTTCAGCACGAAGTTGATCGATGCCGTCATCGTCGACATCGACTTGGAGATGCCCCATGTTCAAAAGCAGGAGAACAAAGATTTCACTCAGTTCGTCGAGGTTTCGATGAGCTATCGCGGCATTGAGTGGGAGCACATCACCGCCAGCACGGCGGGTTCCGATGACTGGCGTAGACCCATAGAGGCTGTCTGATTCAACGACACCAGCCCGGGCAGGAATACTGCCCGGGCTGCAAAGACCAGGTCAGCGAAACAGGACTTCCCATGCCTCGTCAATCCAACCTCCGTTACAGCCTTCAGCCACTGGTTGGCAATGCCAAATTTGAAGTAGTGTCGTTCGAACTCAAGGAAGCGATCAGCACGCCTTTCACCCTCGAACTGAAATTGATCAGCTTCGAACCGGACATCGATTTCGGCCAGTTGCTGGATAAGCCGATTGTCTTCACGATCTGGGACGGTGAACGACCCGTACGGTACGTACATGGGTTGGTCAGTAGTCTTAGCCAAGGGGAAAGTGGCTTCCATCGCACTTACTACCATGCGTTAGTCGAACCTGTTCTGGCTCGCGCCGGACTGCGTTCGAACTGGCGCATCTTCCAACAAAAAACCGTGCCGCAGATTCTTGAGCTGATGCTCGAGCGTCAGGGCATCGTTCAATACGAGCTTCGCGCGAACAGGGATCACCACGTGCGCGAGTTCTGCGTGCAAGCGGGCGAGACTGACCTTGCCTTCATCGCCCGCCTGGCGGCTGAAGAGGGCTTTGTCTATCGCTTCGAGCACAGTGAAACCCTGCATAAGCTGATCATCACGGATCAGCTGCTATCCCTCGGGCTGATCAGCCATGGGGCGCTCAAGACCGACAACGGTGACGAAGGCTTCTTCGACGGCGAAGACGTTATCGACCCCGACACCGTGCTGTATCAGTCCGACAGTGGCGGCGATCAGGCCAGGCCTTGCCTATGGCGCTTGCGCTACAGCGAGCACGTCAGAACCTCGCGACAGGTACAGCGCGACTACACCTTCACCAACCCGGCGTATCGCCAGGAACACCGTGCTTCAGGCGCTTTCCTGGAACACCAGTCCAGCGACTACGAGCGCTTCGACTACCCCGGCCGCTACAAGCGCGATGCCGTGGGCAAGCCGTTCACCGAAAACCGGATCACCGCCCTGCGCCATGATGTGCGCATCGCGCAGGTGCAGGGGGATGACGTCAGGCTGCAGCCTGGCCTGAGCTTCACACTCACAGGCCACCCTCGCGACGACCTAAATGTGCATTGGCGCGTGAACAGCGTGGCTCACAAGGGCAGCCAGTTCACCAGCCTCCAGGAAGAAGCAGCCGGCATCGATCAAAGCACACGCTATGAGCAAACCGCCCAACTGGTACCCGGCAGAACCGAGTGGCGCCCCCCTCCGCTGGACAAGCCTCGAGTCGATGGCCCGCACATGGCAACCGTGGTCGGCCCTCCGGGCGAGGAGATCTACTGCGACGAATGGGGCCGGGTCAAGGTCAGCTTCCCCTGGGACCGGGAGAGCAACAACGACGAGTTCAGCTCCTGCTGGGTGCGTGTATCCCAAGGGTGGGCAGGTGGCAGTTGGGGCTCGATGGCCATCCCGCGCATCGGGCAGGACGTGGTCATCCAGTACGTCAACGGCGACCCGGACCAGCCGATGATCACCGGGCGCACCTATTGCGGTAACCAGCTGCCGCCCTACGACCTGCCCGACCACAAAACCCGCATGACCATCAAGAGCCAGACCCACAAGGGTGATGGTTTCAACGAGCTGCGGTTCGAGGACGAGCTGGGTCGACAGGAAGTGTTTATCCATGCGGAGAAGGACCAGAACAACGTCGTCAGACACAACGAAACCACCTTGGTCGGCAATGACCGCAGCGAGCGGGTGGACCATAACGAAACCATCTCCATCGGCGACCACCGCACCGAAGACGTTGGCAAGAACGAAACCATCAGCATTGGCGCCAACCGTAGGGTGACCATCGGTGCCAACAAGACCGAGACCATCGCATTGGCCAAGGCGTTGACCATTGGCGCGGGCTACCAGGTCAGTGTCGGTGCGGCAATGAACACGACAGTTGGTCTTAGCCAAAGCGAGCAGGTAGGCATTCACAAGTCCGTGATCGTTGGCAACCGCTTCAACATCACAGCAGGCGACGAACTCAGCATCACGGTTGGGAAAGCGTCGTTGGTCATGAAGTCCGACGGAACCGTGCTGATCAACGGCAGCAACTTTGACTTCAGTGCCACAGGGCCTGTGCAAATCAACGGCAAGGATGTCGATCTTAACTGAAGGGGTAACCCAGGATGGAATTTCGCAACCTGACGCCGTTTGACGTCATGTGCTTCAGTGCGCTCGCGCTCGACGGTCAGGATCATCCTGTCATAGCCATGAAGGTCGGTTATCGACTCGAACCGCTTGAGGGCTGTCCTGGCAAACTCCGAGCCGTCGTCATTGATGAGGAACCAGTGCAGCTTTGCATGGCCGATATCTATTATGCAGAGATCGGCAGCAGTTCCGTAGTCGAAGAGAGCGACTTGGCGCCATTCAAGCCACGCTGCGATGTCATCGTCGTCGGCCATGCGCACGCGCCGGCAGGACAACCTGCAACTTCGTGGGAAGCCAGTGTCCGTGTTACTTCGACCCGTCCCAAGCAAGTAATCCCTGATCCACCACCCCCGAAGCGCGCACCGAATGTTTATCTGACCGCCGATGAACTGCAGGCACACCAAGCAGAAGTACTAGAAGTTCGGCGTCGCAACAGGGAACAGCTCACGCCAATCGTGTTACTGGACAAGACGCTGCGCTTCACCGGTCCACGAAAATTTCATCACAACTTCTTCGGCTGGCATCTCTCCGACCCAGAGCCTGTCACACGCGTTCCTCTGCGTTGGGAACATGCTTTTGGTGGCGCCAGCCAGTTCGCCAATCCCAAATATGGGCATAACCCCGATGCCCCCGAGTTCCTGCTCAACGAAGTGTGCTTCAGTAATCCGCTGGGCTGTGGCTGGCTGGAGTATCGCCATGAAAAGCTGCACTACGAGCAGAGCGGCGACAAGCTCGCCAGCCTGCCAGCGCCTCAGATCGAACATTTGGACGCCCCCATCGAGCGCCTGTTGCGCTCGCGGCATCCAGCTGGCCCGCTGAATGCCGCTGCTATGGCTGAGGTAGCTGCCTCCTATGGCTGCAGGCCAGCCGGCTTCGGCAGCGTTGGTCGCGCGTGGGCACCGCGCTTGGCACTTGCTGCCACTTATGACGAAAGTTGGGAAGACAATCACTGGCCGGGATTGCCACAGGACTTCGATTTCGGCTACTGGAATGGAGCTCCGGTTGACCAGCAAGTTGCTTTTCCTACACCAGATGCACGCGTTGCCCTGTTCAACTTGATTAATCCATCCCTGAGCCAGGATGGGCATTGTGAAGTCCAGCTTCCAGGCCACCGCCCCTTCGTGCTAATGCGCATGACCAACGGCGGAATACTGCCGCTGCCAATGCTCACCGACACATTGCGCATCGACACCGATGCCATGACTCTGTCGATGACGCACCGCATCAGCCTCTCCAATTCGCTTGATATCCGCGTGCTCGAGGCGCGTTTCGAAACCAATCCCGACGCTCCCATCATTCGGCGCGCCCCACACCGCGGCAGGGAGCACGTCTGATATGGCCGATACCGTAATGGCCCGTCAGCAGACTAAATGGACGGTCATCAGCATCGCGCCAGACGTTTGCAAAACACCGATGGGCAGCAGCGTTCCACCCGTGCCCTATCCGGTCACGGCAGAGCTGAATACAAGCACCGGTGTGGCGAAAAGCGTGCGCGCCAATGGCCATCCGGTGGTTGTCTACAAGCGCAGTTTCACTCCCAAGACCATCGGTGACGCCGCTGGCCAAGCCAAAGGCGTCAAGAGCGGTACCGTCGAAGGCAAATGCCACCCGTTGGAGCACAGTAGTTCCGTGCGTGCGGAAGGGTGTCACTTGGTTCGCCATGGGGACCTGTTCTGGATGAATGGAAGTTGATGCCATGAGTGAGCAGCCCATTCAACTGGACACGCTGCATGTCCAGGTACAGGAAGTATCGCAACGTAAGCTGCCAAACGGCCCAGACAGGATGTTTGTGCAGACTGATGGCGCCGGCAAAGTGCTGGTGGACTTTGCCGATGGGCTCAACGAGTGGGGCAAAGCCCTGGAACTCAACGAGGAACAATACGAAGCGTTGCGTCAAGAGGCGTTTCATAGAGAACTGGCAGACCTACAAGACATACCCACCTACGCTGAGCTCTACCCATACGCAGGTAACGGTGGCGCCATCACGTCGCCCAACGGCAACACGCTGGGGCGCGTAAACGGGGAAACACCCGCGATGGGTAAAGCTGCTGACGACTCAAATGCTGACGTGGAGATCGAGACACCGGAAGAAGGCATAACGGGCGAGCAGATGCTGGACGGCCTTCAGCTGGGGCTGGATATTGTTGGCCTAATTCCAGTGATAGGTGAGTTTGCCGATGTTGCCAACGCGGGCATCAGCCTTTCACGGGGTGATTATGCGGGCGCTGCCTTGGCATTGCTTTCAGCTATTCCGTTCGTGGGTTACCTGGGTACGGCAGGTAAAGTCGGACGATATGGCACGAAAGCGGTCGCGGAAGCGTCGGCCAAGGCCGCCAATGAGATGGCAAACCGAGCCGCTAAGGAAGCCGCTGAGAAGACAGCCAAGGAAGGCTCCGAGCGTGCTATAAAACGCGCAGAAGGCGTGGCATCCAATAGCAAGGATGGTGCAAAAGCAACTGCTACCCGTGCTGCTGAAGATGCCACGTCTCGTATTTCTAACGATACACCGGACGGAAGTTTTTCAATTTCAGATTGGACAGGCTATCCAGCGGGCGTTCCCGTACCGCAAGGGCCATTCAGATTACTGGAGGGTGCGGAGTACAATTCCGCCAGAGAGGCTGCCAATAAGGCCAATAGAGCTCTCCGTCGAGAACAAGGACTTGCAGGTAAACCTGTGGACGTGCATGAAATAAATCCAGTAAAATTTGGTGGAAGTCCAACCGAACCCGCCAATAAAGTTATCCTACCTCGGGATGTTCATCGGCAGCAGGTAACTCCTTGGTGGAATCAATTGCAGAAAGACTTAGGAGACAAACCATGAAATACGACCTAACAGAGGGACAACTCAATGGTCCAGCTGAAATGTCGACCATTGACAATCTATCAAAAAACTTGGCAGCGACACTTCCCGAGAGTTATATTGAATTCCTTAAAGAGCACGATGGTGGCGAAGGATTCATTGGTGACAATTACATAATTTTCTGGAAAGCAGAAGAAGTCGTCGACTTCAATCGCGAATATGAGGTCGAGACGTATGCACCAGGCATATTTTTGTTCGCCTCTAACGGCGGAGGCGAAGGATATGGATTTGACACATTGAATGCAGCACTGCCGATAGTTCGGATTCCATTTATAGGAATGGATCGTCAGTATGCCATCTCGGTAGCGAGTGATCTTCCCGATCTGTTTGCTCAATTGGCGGACTAAAATGATTGACAAGAATAAGCACTCACGGCCTAAAGGCATGGAGCTATTCGAGATTAAACCCGCTATCATTGGTGGTGATCCGATAAGCCCTGAAAACAAAATCTGGTTAACGAGACAGCAGCACTTTGAGGCTGTGCGCTACTGGAATCGAATTATCACTAGCCTGCGTAACAAGCTAGAGTAAAGAAATCCCCCATTCAACTTGTCGCTGCATGACGACAAGTTGATATTCCCCGCGCACTTACATTGTCATTAGGTAAAAAAGTTGACCAAACAGATAATGTGCGGTAGATCCGACTAACTCTGCTCGCTACGGGCGAACGTTACCCATACCCACAAACAAAAGCCAAACGCCTTTCTTCTTGCCGCGATCTGCCCGGGGGGCGCTGGATAGGGCATTCGTTGCTGGATAGCGGCGCATCGATGCCAGATGACAACGGGATAAGTTGTAGGGGATTTCTCCTTAACGTCTTGTGAGCGCGGCGCGGTCATCTATCCGGTGAGTGCGTGTTCCGCATTTTTTGCTGCGTGATGGCTGCGGCAGGCGCTGAATGCGGGCACATCCTCAATCGACGTCAACGAACGTCCAGGAGAGTCAAAGATGACCCGGCCCATCCAAGCACAGGTGCTCGACACCGAACACCGTATCCTCCGCCGCCCCGACGTGGAGCGTAAGGCTGGCTTCAAGCGTGCACACAACTACGCAAGGCGGGGTGGGTAAGACGACCGCCGCTGCCAACCTGGGCGGCTTGGCCGCCGACGCCGGGTTACGGGTGCTGTTGTTGGACTTGAGTGTGCAGCCTACCCTGTCCAGCTACTACACCTTGCCCCATCGGGCACCGGCTGGGTGTTACGAACTGCTGGCCTACAACGAATCCAGCCGCTCGCAACTGATCTGCCGCGCCGCCATCGAGGGCCTGGACCTGGTGGTGTCGAATGACGTGCAAGGCCAGTTGAACACCCTACTTTTGCATGCACCGGATGGCCGCCTGCGGCTGCGTAACCTGCGGTCACTGGTCCGGCCACACTACCACCTGTTGTTATCGATACACAGGGCGCACGCAACGTACTGCTGGAGATGGCGATTCTGGCGTCCGACCTGGTGCTGTCGCCGGTCACGCCGGATATCCTCGCGGCCCGCGGACTGAGCCGGGGCACCCTGCAGTGCTCAGGAACCTGGCGTCCATTAAGGCACGCGCTATGAGCAAACCGCCCAACTTGTTCCCGCCAAAACCCAGTGGTCCCCCCATCCGCTCGAAAAGCCCCGTGTGGACGGCCCGCACATGGCGACCGTCCTCGGGCCGCCTGGTGAGGAGATCTATTGCGATGAATGGGGCCGGGTCATGGTCAGCTTCCCCTAGGACCGGGAAAGCAACAAACAACAAACTCAGCTCTAGCTGGGTGCGGGTATCCCAGGGTTGGGCCGGTGGCAATTGGGGAGCGGTGGCCATCCCGGGTATCGGCCAGGACGTAATCCAGTTCCAGGCAGAAGGGCATAGTCAGCGACCAACGACGCATAAGGCAGGCGCTCAGGTACGTAGTGTAGGCGCATAGAGCTCCTGGCCGTTGACCTTGGCGGCCTTGGGCGCAGCGATGAACAGCCGTGCCCTGCGCCCGATGACAAATGGCTCGATCGCACGCTCCGCACCGTTGTACAGCCAGCGTTTCAATTGGCCCAGAATCATTGGCGCGTGAGCCGTGTCTTCCACAAAGGCAGCCAGTTCACCCGCTTGCAGGAGGAAGCCGCTGGCACCGATCAAAACACTCCGAGGCAAAAACCGCCTCTGCGCGATCTCAGCGTTATGTGCCCTGTTCAACAGTCTGGCGCTTTGCTTGATCGCGGCGGTGGCGCTACAGTTGACCAATTGAGTAGGATTTAACGCTCATACTCGTTTTACGGTTAGTTTCGTCCTGGATACGACACCTCCAGATCACGTCGGGGCTGCCTTGAACGGAGGTGCGATGATTAACCGAACAGCGGCGGACTGGCAGCGCCTGCAAGACCTGCCAGCGCTGCTCGAGCAGCTGCCTACCCTCGTTGCAGAACTGGCGTTCCCCTTCTACAGCTTTACCTACAGCAGCCAGAACCATCAGCTCAGCGCAGGCAACCTTCCGCCACAGGGCACGCAATTGGTCCAGGCAGCACTGGACTTGCGGCCAGACACTCGCCAGTACTCGAACATGCCCGTGATGTGGAGCGAAAACGCATTCCAGTCTGCCGCCGGCTCATGGGCGACGGCCTATGCTCTGGGCCTGCGTTACGGCTGGGTCCAGCCGCTACACGACGGTAGCGGCCACAGCAGCCTGACGCTGCTGCGCCCTCACGTCAGGCTGTCGATCACCGAGCATTACGAAAAAGCCGCGTGGGTCATGTGGCTGGGTGAGCGCCTGCATCTGGCAGCCGCCAGGGAGGCAAGACTGGCTGAACGCGAACATGAGCCGGCGTTTAACCCAGCTCAACGAAATCGCTGTAATTGAAAATGTACTTGGAATTTCGTGGCTGACAGAAACGAAAAAAGACGCCTAAGCGTCTATTTTCGATGATTTACAGACCTCAATTCAAACCTGTAAATCCATATTTGGAGCGGGAAACGAGACTCGAACTCGCGACCCCGACCTTGGCAAGGTCGTGCTCTACCAACTGAGCTATTCCCGCGTCGTGATGGGTGCCATTCTAGCGATTTCAAAAACCGCGTCAACCCCTTGATTCAAAAAAACTTTTACTTCTGCTCCGAACCTTCGCGCAGGTGCGGCCAGGCCGCCAGCAGATAGTGCGCCATCGACCACAGTGTGAGCCCCGCCGCCACCAACAGCAATGCATAGCCGAGAATCACCCAGAAGGTCACCGCTGGCGGGTTGCCCAGCAGGATCACCAGCGCCAGCATCTGCGCTGCGGTTTTCCACTTGCCCAGGTTGGACACGGCCACGTGCGCCCGCGCGCCCAGCTCAGCCATCCACTCGCGCAGTGCCGAAACCACGATTTCACGGCCGATGATCACCGCCGCCGGCAGGGTGAGCCAGAAATTCGCGTGGGTCTGTACCAGCAGCACCAGGGCCACCGCCACCATCAGCTTGTCGGCCACCGGGTCGAGGAAGGCACCGAACGGCGTGCTTTGCTGCAGGCGACGCGCCAGGTAGCCGTCCAGCCAGTCGGTGGCAGCGGCAACCGCGAACACGCTGCTGGCGGCCATGTAACTCCACTGGTACGGCATGTAGAACAGTAGAATGAAGCACGGGATGAGCAGGACGCGTAGAACGGTGAGCAAGTTTGGAATATTCATCGGTACGACTGGCCGCAAGTTGAGCCGGCATTCTACTCGCTATGCAGGCTGGCATAAATTGATTCGGCAAGCTTTTTGCTGATGCCGGGCGCTTTGGCAATTTCATCGATACTGGCGCGGTTGAGCTCCTGCAGGCCGCCGAAATGTTTCAGCAGGTCGCGGCGGCGCTTTGGCCCTACCCCGGCAACATCTTCCAGGCTGGACACCCGCCGCGCCTTGCCACGCCGGGCGCGATGGCCGGTGATAGCAAAGCGGTGGGCTTCGTCACGGATCTGCTGGATCAGGTGCAAGGCCGCAGAATCCCCCTTGAGGGTGAATTCGTGGTGCACGTCGTTCAGGTACAGGGTTTCGAAACCGGCCTTGCGCGTGACGCCCTTGGCGACACCCAGCAGGGTCAGTTCGCTGAAACCCAGCTCCTGCATCACATCGCGGGCCATGTTCAGCTGGCCCTTGCCACCGTCCACCAGCAGCACGTCGGGCAGTTTGCCCTCGCCGTCCTTGATACGCCCATAGCGGCGGGTCAGGGCCTGGTGCATGGCGGCGTAATCGTCGCCAGCGGTGATGCCTTCGATATTGAAGCGGCGGTAGTCGGACTTGATCGGCCCCTCGGGGCCGAACACCACGCAGCTGGCTACGGTGGCTTCGCCACTGGAGTGGCTGATGTCGTAGCACTCCAGGCGCTGCGGCACTTCGTCCAGGCCCAGGACCTCAGCCAGGGCCTCGAAGCGGGCCGCCATGTGCTGACGGTTGGCCAGCCGAGCGTTGAGCGCCTGCTCGGCGTTGGTCACGGCCAGTTGCTGCCAGCGGGCACGGGTGCCCCTTACCCGATGGCTGATGGTCAGCTCGCGCCCACGCAACGTGTGCAGGGCCTCGGTAATGGCGGCGAAGTCTTCGTGGACAACGTTGACGATCAACTCGCCTGGCAATTCGCGCTCTGCATTGCCCAGGTAGTACTGGGAAAGAAAAGCGGCCATGACCTCGGCCAGGTCTTCCTCGATGCCCACCTGCGGGAAAAAGTTCTTACTGCCCAGTACCCGCCCACCGCGCACGCTGATCAGGTGCACGCAGGCGCCACCCGGGTTGACGAAGGCAGCGATGACATCGACATCACCTGTGCCACCTTCGATGTACTGCTGGTCCTGCACGCGGCGCAGCAGGCTGATCTGGTCGCGCAGTTCGGCGGCCTTTTCGAAATCGAGGGCCATGGCGGCTTTCTCCATTTCGGCATTCAATTCATTGCCCAACTGCTGGCTGCGCCCTTCCAGAAACATCACCGAATGGCGCACGTCCTCGGCATATTCCTGGGCGCTTACCAAGTCGGTGCACGGCCCTTTGCAGCGCTTGATCTGGTACTGCAGGCAGGGCCGGGTGCGGTTGGCGTAATAGCTGTCTTCGCACTGGCGCACGGAAAAGGCCTTCTGCAACAGGCTGAGGCTTTCACGTATGGCGCCGGCGCTGGGGTATGGGCCGAAGTAACGGCCCTTGGCCTTTTTCGCGCCCCGATGAATACCCAGGCGGGGAAACTCCCCGTCAGACAAGAACACGTAGGGGTACGACTTATCGTCGCGCAGCAGGATGTTGTAAGGCGGCCGCCATTCCTTGATCAGGTTCTGCTCCAGCAGCAACGCCTCAGTTTCATTGGCGGTGATGGTGGTCTCGACCTGGGCGATGCGCGCAACCAGCGCGGCGGTCTTGGGGGCCAGGCCGGTCTTGCGGAAATAGCTGGCCAGGCGCTTTTTCAGGTTCTTGGCCTTGCCCACATACAGCAGGCGGGCGTCGACGTCAAACATCCGATAAACGCCGGGGCGACCACTGCAGGTCGCCAGGAATGCGCTGGCATCAAAAACTTGGGACATGAGGTTTACAGGCTTGCGTCAACCATACCGTGGCGAACGGCCAGCAAGGTCAATTCGACGTCGCTGGTGACCGAGAGTTTTTCAAAGATCCGATAACGGTAAGTATTGACGGTCTTGGGCGAGAGGCACAACTTGTCGGAGATGATCTGCACTTTCTGGCAACCGACGATCATCAGGGCGATCTGGATTTCCCGCTCGGACAAGGCGTCGAAGGGCGAGCCTTGTGGCTGGAACGGCTTGAGCGCCAACTGCTGGGCGATCTGCGGGCTGATGTAGCGCTGGCCGGCAAATGCCAGGCGGATGGCCTGGACCATTTCATCGAGCCCTGCGCCCTTGGTCAGGTAACCGGCAGCGCCGGCCTGCAGCAAGCGCGTGGGGAACGGGTCTTCCTCGCACACGGTGACTGCAACCACTTTGATGTCCGGGTGGCTGCGCAACAGTTTGCGAGTGGCTTCCAGGCCGCCGATGCCGGGCATTTTCACGTCCATCAGCACCACGTCTGGCTTCAGCTCACGGGCCAGCTTGAGCGCCGACTCGCCCGAGTCCCCCTCACCCACCACCTGCAGGCCGTCAATGTCGGCCAACATGCGCGTAATACCGGTTCGTACCAGATCGTGATCATCGACGACTAAGACCCTAATCAAGCACACACCTCATCAGCAGGGCGATTGGATCCCGCCACCTTAACAAAATTTTTCACAGTGGGCCTAACGCATTACTTCCGTCAGAAACGTCCCACGCTCGGCTGTGAGAATCCATACTGTTTACCGGGGTTTAACATGACCCGTCAAGCGCGCGAGCAGGTGGGCAACGCGCCGGCTGATCGTCGATATGGATCCTTAATGCCTACGCCGTTCGCGCTGGACACGCCAGCGCCTGACGATCACTCGATAGCGCGCTGCATACGCACGAAGCAATCGTCTTCGCCCATCTCGATAAACCCATGGCGCTGGTAAAGGCGGCGTGCCGGATTGCTGCGAAACACCATCAGCCTGAGCAGCGGCAACTGCCGCTGCCTGGCCCACAGTGCCAACTGCTCCAGCACCCAACTGCCAACACCGCGCCCGCGGTGCTCGGGGAGCAAATGCAACTCGCGGATGAACAGGGCCTGGCGGTCCTGGCTGAGGCTGCAGTAACCCAGCACCGCGGTGCCATCTGCCACCAGCCACTGCTCGCGCCAGCCCCAGGCCTGGTCGAAGGCGTCTTCCACCCAAAGCAGACCGTATTGGCCGTAATAAGGCAGCATGGCGCGGCGAGTCAGGTCGCGGGCGAAGGTGCAGTGGCTGGTAGTGGCAGGAATCAGTTGCAGGCCCATGTCAATCAACGCTCACGGTCGCGGTTGACGTTGTGCCCGGGGCTGGCCAGCAGGGCAGCCCCGGGCACCGATGCACGGAGGCGATCAGTAGGTTCGCCAGGTTGGCGAGGGGCTGGGTCAGGCCTCAGGCTGCTCGCCAGCAGGCTCGGCGGCAGGGGCGGCAGCTTGTGCCTTGGCCTTCGCCCGGTTACGGCGTTCCTGGCTGCGGTGCCGCGCAGCCTGCTGCTTGGCATGCAGTGCCTGTGCAGCAGTCACAGTACCCGCTGCTTGGCCACTGAGGTCCAGGCGCGGTGCATTTTCCACCATGCTGGCCCAGTACCGGGCGCCGCGGCACCAGGTGGAAATACCCAGCTTCAGCTGTTCACGGGTAAGCCCGAGCAGCTCCAGGTGTTGCTCGGCATCCTTGAAGATGCCTTCTTTGAGCGGCACCTTGGGGGCCGGGTTGACCGGGAAGGCCAGGGGAAAATGCTTCTGCAAAGGCCAGATCGCAGCGACCGCCGGATCCTGTTCGCGCGGCTTCGCCTGCGGGGACGGCTTGCGCTTTGGCTGTTTCGCGCTTTCGGCCTTTACCTGCTGTTTCTCCGCCCGCAGGCGGTCGCGTAGCTCTGCTAGTTGTTCAAAACCCATCGTTCAATTCACTGCTTGTGGTTGATTGCGGGGTGCAAGGATAACCCATGCAGCCACCCCAGTGTTTGCAGGTCATCTTTCCATCAGCTGAATACCCACAACACCCGCGTTGGTTTGCCGGTCAGGTTGGCATAACGAAAGCTGGCATGTGGCTGCAGTTGGAAACTGTCATTGGCGCGCAGGGTAACGGGCTCACCGCCGTCGAGCCACACGGTCAATTCGCCTTCGAGCACGAAACACCCCTGCTCTGAACTGTCGTCCAGGTACTCCTCGCCACTGCTCGCCCCAGGTTCAAGGTGGCTATCGAGCATGGAGAAGGCGCCACTGATGCTGGGGGATGCCAGCACGTCGGTGATGCCACCGGCCAGGTGCAAGGTGCGGCGCTCGTGCGGGCGGGTAACCCAGCCGAGCTCGCGGGGCTTGGCCAGCTTGTAGAAGTAGGCAGTCGACACACCGAGCTCTTCGCTGATGGCCGTCAGGTCGGCGACGGTCGGGCGCGAAACACCGCGCTCAACCTGGGACAGGAACCCCACCGAGCGGCCGATACGCTGGGCCAGCTCGCCAAGGGTCAGGCCCTTGAACTTACGCAGGTCGCGAATCAGTACTGCCAGGCCTTCGATTTCTTCGTGCACTTTCATAGTTGAATCGCGACGTTCGGACGGAAAAACAATGCCCTGAAAAGTACAGGATTCAACCTGCAAAGCAAAATGCTTCCAGGCCTTGCTGCGTGCCAGCCAGGCAAACCGGGGCCGCTTTGCAGCCCCGCTGATGCCACCTGCCGCTCAGCGAACAGCCTCATACGTGAGGTCGAGGCATTTGCGCGCCTTTGCCACCAGCTCGTCGATCTCGGCAAGGCTGATCACCAAAGGCGGTGCGATGATCATGGTGTCGCCCACCGCGCGCATGATCAGGCCGTTGTCGAAGCAGTGCTGGCGGCAGATCATGCCCACGCCTTTGCCTGGGTAGCGGGTGCGGCTGGCCTTGTCTTTTACCAGCTCGATCGCGCCCAGCATGCCCAGGCCGCGCACCTCACCGACCAATGGGTGGTCGGCCAGCTCACGCAGGCGCTGCTGCAGGTAAGGCGCAGTCTTATCCTGCACCTGCGTGATGATCTGCTCGTCGCGCAGGATGCGCAGGTTCTCCAGCGCCACCGCCGCGGCCACCGGGTGGCCGGAATAGGTAAAGCCGTGGTTGAAATCGCCACCTTCGCTGACGACCCGCGCCACCTCGTCACGCACGATCACACCGCCCATCGGTATGTAGCCCGAAGTCAGGCCCTTGGCGATGGTCATCAGGTCGGGCTCAAGGTCATAGTAGTCAGTACCGAACCACTGCCCGGTGCGGCCAAAGCCGCAGATCACTTCATCGGCCACGAACAGGATGTCGTACTTGGCAAGGATCTGCTTGACCTTCGGCCAGTAAGTGTCCGGCGCAATGATCACGCCCCCGGCACCCTGGATCGGCTCGGCGATGAAGGCTGCGACGTTGTTTTCGCCCACCTCCAGAATCTTGCGCTCCAGTTGCTCGGCGGCCCACACGCCGAAGTCGGCCTCGGTCATGTCGCCGCCTTCGCCGAACCAGTACGGCTGCGGGATATGCACGATATCCGGGATCACCCCGCCCTGCTGGTGCATGCCGCTCATGCCCCCCAGGGCAGCGCCTGCCACGGTAGAGCCGTGGTAGCCGTTGATGCGGCCGATGATCACCTTCTTGTCGGGCTGGCCTTTCAGCGCCCAGTAGTGGCGCACCATGCGCAGCACGGTGTCATTGCCTTCGGAACCGGAGCCGGTGAAGAACACATGGTTCATGCCGGCCGGGGCCAGGTCGGCGATCGCCTTGGCCAGCTCCAGCGCCGGTGGATGCGCGGTCTGGAAGAACAGGTTGTAGTACGGCAGCTGCTTCATCTGCCGGCTGGCGACCTCGGCCAGCTCATCGCGGCCATAGCCGACCGCCACGCACCACAGGCCAGCCATGGCATCGAGGATCTTGTTGCCCTCGCTATCCCACAGGTATACGCCCTTGGCCTGGGTGATGATGCGCGGGCCTTTCTCGGCCAACTGTTTAACATCGCTGAACGGCGCCAGGTGGTGGTCGCGGCTAAGCGCTTGCCAGGCCTGGGTCTGCGAATTCTGTGCACTCATTGTCTTCACTCCGTCAGGTCGCGCAGGCGCGCTGCGCGGTGGGTTGCTTGCGGTTCTGGCGCAGCAGCGAGCGCTGGCGGCATGCCGCGCCAAACGCCTGGAACAGGGTCAGGTACTGCGGGTTGTCCATGACCTGGTACTCGGGGTGCCATTGCACGGCCAGGCTGAAGCCCTGGCCGTTGTCCAGCGAGATCGCCTCCACCAGGCCGTCAGGCGCCAGCGCCTCCACCCTCAGCCCAGGCGCCAGTGCATCGATGCCCTGGCCGTGGATGGAGTTGACCTCGAACACTGCCGGCAAGCCCAGGCGTTCGAGCAAACCACCTGGCTGCACATGCATGGTGTGGCGCGGGCCGTATTGCTTGTCGATCGGCTCGCCCGCGCCTTCGCGGTGGTCCATGAATGCGCCAGCCTCATGCACGTTCTGGTGCAGGGTGCCGCCCAGTGCCACGTTCATTTCCTGAAAACCACGGCAGATGCCCAGCACCGGCACGCCGGCGGCGATCGCCGCGCGCATCAGCGGTAACGTGGTGGCGTCCCGCAGCGGGTCGTGCAGGGTGCCCTCGGCACTGGCCGCGCCGTGGTAGTGAAACGGCTCGATATTGGTCGGCGAACCGGTAAAGATCAGCCCGTCCACCACCGCGAGGATGTCGGCGCTGTCGAGCAGCTCGCCCAGGCTGGGTATCACGATGGGCAGGCCGCACGCCGCCTTGGCTGCCGCACGTGCATACTTCTCGGCAATGGTCTGGGTGGCATGCTGCCCGCTCATGGTGGTGCAAGCGGTGATGCCGATCACGGGCACACGTGGCATAGCGTCCTCCGGCAATGGGTATTGCGCGTGGTTTAGGTTGGCAAGGGATGAGGGCGAACCGCAGGCGCTACAGGAACCAGCGATACTCGCGGGCATCGATGTGGCGCATGAAGTCCAGTTGCTCCTGGTACTTGTTTTCGCAGTAGACCATCACGAACTCGCTGCCCAGGCCTTGCTCCAGCACCGGGTGATGACGCATGGCGGCCAGGCCGCTGAGCGGGTCCTTGGGGAAGTCGATGCCGCTCTGGCGGTCGTCATTCAGCGGGGCGATGGGCTCGACGCCCCGCTCCAGGCCGTACTCCATGCCGGTGAGAATGGCCGCCAGCACCAGGTACGGGTTGGCATCTGCGCCTGCCAGGCGGTGCTCGATGCGCAGGTTGCGCGGGTCGGATTCGGGGATGCGAATGCACGCATCACGGTCTTCGAAGCCCCAGCTGGCCTTGCTCGCGGCGTTGACCATGGCACCGTAACGGCGGTAGGCGTTGTGGTTGGAGGCAAAAATCGGCATACAGTGCGGCAGCAGTTCCAGGCACCCCGCCACCGCATGGCGCAGCTTGCGCTGTTCGGCAGCGGCGAGCAGGTTGTTGCCGTCGTTGTCGTACAGGCTGACGTGCACGTGCATGCCGCTGCCTGGCGCATCCAGGTAGGGCTTGCTCATGAAACTGGCGCGGTAGCCGTGCTTCAGCGCAATGCCCCGGGTACTGCGGCAGAACAGTGCCGACCAGTCAGCCGCGGCAAGGGCATCGTCGCTGTGCGAGAAGTTGATTTCGAACTGGCCTGGGCCCAGCTCGGCAGTGATCACGTTCGCCGGCACGCCTTGCTCATTGGCGCCATCGACCATTTCATGCAATACCGAGGAAAAGCGCGAGAGGCGCTCAATGTGCATGTTCGGCTGGTCGTCTGCGTCGCCGGTGGCAGTGTCACGCGGGTAACGGGGCAAGCCGTTGTCCAGCGCGTGATCGAACAGGTAGAACTCCAGTTCGAACGCCACCACCGGGCGTATCCCACGCCTGGCCAGGCGCTGCAGCACGCGGGCCAGCACTTCCCGTGGCTCGAACTCGATCGGCCTGGCGGTGCCGTCGGAGGTGATCAGCATCTGGGCGATCGGTTCTTTTTCCCAGCGCACCGGCTTCAGCGTACCTGGCACCAGCCGCCGTACAGCATCCGGGTCGCCGTCGGCAAAGCAGTAGTCACCTATGGGGTAAAGGCCGCCCTGGGTACCCAGCAGCACGCAGTTCTGCGGCAGCTTCAGCGGTGCCCCAGCTGCAACCTTTTCCAGCATGTCGATGGGGTAGCGCTTGCCGTAGAAATGCCCGGGAATGTCCAGCGCAATCAGGTCGACATAACGTATGGCCGGGTGCTGCGCCCGAAACGCACGCACTTCAAGCAGCAAATCCGCAGAGGGGGCACTCATGTTCTTGTCCTTGTGAGGTGAACCAACTCAAGTGAAGACTCGCCCTTGAATGCCGCCCGCATTTGCAAGGGCTTCAACCTCTGGCACGGCTTCAATAGCCTGGGTGCTCGTGAAATTTTCGTAGATATTTTTCATGAAAAAATACATTAAAAATTTCACGCGTCAAGATCATCTGCGTGCCGCCGGTCTGCGTCTGCGCGACTTGGCCCCTGCCACGCGCAAAAAGCCAGTAGCTTAACTACTGGCTCAGAGAAGCTGGACTGTCTCACTTGCCACCCGAGGGCGCTGCTATGGTGGAAGCACTTACGCAATCAAATGAACGCCAACCTGGGAGGCAGCATGACAGTAGACAAAGTTGCAATCATCACGGCCGGTGGCAGCGGCATGGGTGCCGCCGCAGCCCGGCGCCTGGCCGCGGATGGTTTTAACGTGGGCATCCTTTCTTCATCGGGCAAGGGCGAGGCCCTGGCGGCGGAGCTTGGCGGCATCGGCGTTACCGGTAGCAACCAGTCGGTTGAAGACCTGCAGCGCCTGGTAGACGCTGTGGTCGGCAAATGGGGCCGCATCGATGTGCTGGTCAACAGCGCGGGGCACGGCCCACGTGCGCCCATCCTGGAGATCAGCGACGAGGACTGGCACAAAGGCATGGACACTTACCTGCTCAATGTCATTCGCCCGACACGCCTGGTGACGCCCTATATGCAGCGGCAAAAGGGTGGCGTGATCATCAACATCTCTACCGCCTGGGCATTCGAGCCGAGCGACCTGTTCCCCACTTCCGCGGTGTTCCGCTCGGGGCTGGCGGCCTTCAGCAAGATCTTCGCCGACACCTACGCCGCCGATAACGTGCGCATCAACAACGTGCTGCCCGGCTGGATAGACAGCTTGCCGGCCACAGAGCAACGCCGCGACAGCGTACCGCTCAAGCGTTACGGCACCCCCGAAGAAATTGCCGCCACCATCGCGTTCCTTGCCAGCGAGGGTGCTGCCTACATGACTGGGCAGAACATCAAGGTCGACGGCGGCCTGACGCGTAGCGTGTGAGGCTGCTGACGAGGTAAGCGCGCCTCGTCACTTGCCGGCGATCGATGGGCTTGCCACGCAACGTTGGGCGTCCAAGTAACGCGAGTGCTTCAGCCACGCCTGCTGCGGGTAGTAGGCGAACACGTAGCTGCCGCGTTGCAGCGTGTGGATCAATTTCTCGGCAATCGCCGGGCGCACGGCAGGGCAACCCTGGCTGCGCCCGAGGCGGCCGAGGCTAGGCACCACGCTGGGGTCGGCGCACGCTGCGGCGTGCATGACGATCGCCCGCGCCATGCTGTTGTCATTGAACCCTGGCTCCAGCCCCTGCAGGCGCAACGAGCGCCCATGCTTGCCATTGTAGGCCTGGCCGGTTTGATAAAGGCCGACGGAGGACTGGTAACTGTTCGGCGCGTTGGAAAACGCGTTCGGCAGATCGGCGCCGCTGTTCTTGCCATGGGTGACCCACTCTTCGAACAACAGCTGCCTGGCGCGCAGGTCGAACACCCACAAGCGCTTGTCACGCGAGGCCCTGGAATAATCGATAACGGTCAGCAATTTGTCCCCTCCCCCCTGGCTCGCACAGTGATAGGCGGTAAGCGCCAGGGCCAAGGTCGCCAGACTGGCGGCGGGTGCCAACCGCTGCAGCTCGGCAGCACTGGGCAGCGACTGCGCCTGAGCGCTGTGCCAGGCACCGAGAATGAACAGGCCGGCAATGGCCATCGCAAGCCGCACAGCGCGGCGCACTGAGGTGAACATCGATACGGATCCCTGTTGGAAAACGGGCCTGTCCAGCCGTTGCTTGCAGCCAAATGCGGCTACTGTGTTCGCTTTCAGGCCATTTGCCGATCATTTGCTGACCAATGGCCTGAGTGTATCTGCGTTGTTCACAGCAAGCGCCTCGGCTTGGCGCGCGGGGTAACAAATGCGCACCTGAAATGTGCACAAAATTCCCAACTCAAATACGCGCCCGCTAGGCAATGATCGGCTAGAGACCGGCAACCCGCTGTAATTACCTGCGCCTGACCGATTGGTACGAATCTTGTTTGTATACAAATCCAAAAACAAAAGTACACAACCATCATGGAGTCCCGATGGCGTCGATTTCGCGTTCCGATGTTAGCCAGCTTGATGCACGCCCCACCGCCACGGCGGACCCCGGCCAGGTGACATTGAGCCCGCGCCTGTACAGTGCCGACCTGGCCCCGACCCGTGCCGCCAAGCGCACTTGGGGTCGCTACAGCCTGTTCGCGCTGTGGACCAACGACGTGCACAACATGGCCAACTACTCGTTCGCCATCGGGCTGTTCGCCCTGGGCATGAGCGGGGCGCAGATCCTGGCCGCCTTCGCCCTCGGTGCCTTGGTGATCTACGGCTTGATGAACCTTTCCGGCTACATGGGTCAGAAAACCGGCCTGCCCTACCCGGTCATGTGCCGCATCAGCTTCGGCATCCATGGTGCCCAGATTCCGGCACTGATCCGCGCAGTGATCGCCATTGCCTGGTTCGGCATCCAGACCTACCTGGCTTCGGTGGTGCTGCGTGTACTGCTCACCGCCATCGCCCCAGACCTCAAGGCCTACGACCAGAACAGCATCCTCGGGCTGTCGAGCCTGGGCTGGGTCACCTTCCTCGGCATCTGGTGCGTGCAGGTGGCGATCTTCGCCTACGGCATGGAAATGGTGCGCCGCTTCGAGTCGTTGGCCGGGCCGATCATTCTGGTCGCCTTCGCCAGCCTGGCCGGCTGGATGTACTGGCGCAGCGGCTTGTCGATCGCCTGGTCCAGCGGCAATGCCCCGACCGGTTCGGCCATGTGGCTGAAAGTGCTCGGCGCTGCTGCGCTGTGGGTCTCGCTGTACGGCACCATGATTCTCAACTTCTGTGACTTCACGCGCAATTGCCCGGACCGGCGCACCATCAGCGTAGGCAACTTCTGGGGCCTGCCGGTGAACATGCTTGGCTTTGCCCTGATTGCGGTGGTACTGGCCGGTGCGCAGTTCAGCATCGATGGCAAGCTGGTGCAGAGCCCGACCGAAATCGTTGCGGCCATCCCCAACACCGCCGGCCTGGTATTGGCTTGCCTGGCTTTCCTGATCGTGACCGTGGCAGTGAACATCATGGCCAACTTCGTCGCCCCGGCCTACGTGCTGACCAACCTGGCACCCAACCTGCTGAATTTCCGCCGCGCAGGCCTGCTCAGTGCCGCCATTGCGGTCGTGATCCTGCCCTGGCACCTCTACAACAGCCCCTCAGTGATCGTGTACTTCCTCGGTGGCCTGGGCGCCCTGCTCGGCCCGCTGTACGGCATCATCGTCACCGACTACTACCTGGTACGCCGCAGCCGGGTGAACCTGCCGCAGCTCTACAGCGAAAGCAGGCAGGCGGCCTACCACTACAGCGGCGGGGTCAACCTGCGTGCCGTTGCGGCATTCGTGCCGGCGGCACTGATCGCCATCGTGCTGGCGCTGGTCCCAGCCTTCGAGACCTTGTCGCAGTTCTCCTGGTTCTTCGGCGCCGGCCTGGGTGGGCTGATCCACTACGCCCTCGCCAACCGCAACGCCAGCTACCTCGCGGTGAGCGGCGAGAGCATTGCGGTGGATAGCGCGCATCACTGACCGGGGCACGATCAGCCGACTGATGAGGGCCAGTGATGCTGGCCCTTAGCCCGCAGGGCCACCCACGTAACCGCGCCAGACGACACCACCCTACTCCCGGGCTTTGGTTGCCCGCTGCCGGCCGGCCATTTGCAGGCAACTATTTTTTTGTCCCCGTGCATCCAATAGACCCCGTGGTGGGTATTGCTGATGGGTGGACCATGACCGCCCAGCCAAATGACCTGTCAGGAGCATTACCATGAGCCATACCTACTCCGCTTGCCTGCTCGCCTGCAGCCTTGCCCTGGCGCTGCAGACCGCCCACGCGCAAACCGCCGTGCCCACAGCAGTCCAGGTGCCCGAGGGGCATCGCGTTATGCTGGAGACCGTCGGGGTCGGCGAGATCACCTATGAGTGCCGCGACAAAGCCGATGCGGCCGGCCAGACCGAATGGACCTTCGTTGGGCCCAAGGCCGTGCTCAATGACCGTAGCGGCAAACAAGTGGGCGACTACTTTGGTCCTCCCGCCACCTGGCAAGCGAAGGATGGCTCGAAAGTCACCGGCAACCAGTTGGCGCTGGCCCCGGCAGACAAAGGCGCCATTCCTTATCAACTGGTCAAGGCCAACCCGGCCGAAGGTAAAGGCGCCATGCAAGGGGTCAGCTACATCCAGCGCCTGGCCACCCGCGGCGGCGTGGCCCCTACCAGCGACTGCACGGCCCAGAACAAGGGGGCCAGGCAGGTCGTCCAGTACCAGGCCGACTATGTGTTCTGGACAGCCAGGTAACGCGCGCCGGCGCCAACATCCAGCAGCGGATGATCTAAGCTCGATGGCAAGCCCCCGGCTGGATGGCCGGGGTACCTCGCCAGACACAAGGAAGCCGTACACCTTGAATTCGCCTGTCACCCCATTCGACTTCCACCACTGCCTGGAGGCCTGCGCACAGGGTGACCGGCGAGCCCTGCAAGCGCTGTACGATCACGAAGGGCCACGCCTGCTGGGCGTAGCTCGGCGTATCGCGCGTGACAACGCCACGGCCGAAGACATCGTCCACGATGCGTTCATTCGCATCTGGACTGGCGCTGCCAGCTACGACCCCGCGCGC
The DNA here is from genome assembly GCF_000190455.2 of Pseudomonas sp. TJI-51. Classification (NCBI taxonomy): domain Bacteria; kingdom Pseudomonadati; phylum Pseudomonadota; class Gammaproteobacteria; order Pseudomonadales; family Pseudomonadaceae; genus Pseudomonas; species Pseudomonas sp. TJI-51. Next base: position 72,590 of record NZ_AEWE02000046.1, on the reverse strand, counting down.
GGCTCGGCCCGCGGCTGGATCTACAGCATCACACGCCATCTGGCATTGAATTCGATACGCGATACCCGGCGCGAAACTGTGCTGGACGATGCCGACATGGCTGCCGTGCCCACCTTGCCGGGCAGGCTGGATGACCTGGCCCTGTGGTCAGGCTCGGCAAAGATTTACCGTTGCCTGGAACAATTGCAGCCCGGCCCGCAGCACTGCATCCTGCATGCTTATGTGGACGGCTGCAGCCACGCCGAAATCGCCACTCTGCTGGGCGCCCCCCTTGGCACCGTCAAGGCTTGGATCAAGCGCAGCCTGAAAGCACTGCGGGAGTGCCTGGAATGAAGCCGGAGACTGACGAAGCGCTGGACACCCTCGCCGGCGAGTTCGTATTGGGCACCTTGCCGCCGGAGCAACACACGGCAGTGGCTGAGCGCCTGCGTACCGACTCAGCCCTGCGCGCCGCAGTGGATGCCTGGGAGTCGCGCCTGCTGGAACTGGCCGCGCTGGCCGCGCCGCAGCCACCGAGCCTGCGCCTGTGGGGCCGTATTCAACGCAGCCTGAACGAGCTGGAGCCCCCGGCAAGCGAGCGGCGAGCCAAGTGGTGGCAACGCCTGGGCCTGTGGCAAGCACTGACGGCCGCCGGGTTGGCGGCCAGTGTAGTGCTGGCGTTCACCTTGCTGACAACGCCCCCACCCGCGACGCAATTCGTTGTGGTGCTGGTGGCACCGAGCAGCCAGGCCCCGGGTTGGGTGGTGCAGACCAGCGACAGCCGCACCATCGAGCTTCTCCCGCTCGGCAAGGATGCGCTCCCTGAAGGCATGGCCTTGCAGTTCTGGACCAAGGGTCCGCAGTGGGGGGCGCCAGTATCACTGGGCCTGGTCAAACCCGGCGAACCCTACAGGGTCCCCTTGCAGAGCCTGCCACCGCTGGAAGCCGACCAGTTGTTCGAGCTGACACTGGAGAAAGCCGGCGGCTCGCCTACCGGCCTACCAACGGGGCCGGTTAAGTTCATAGGCCGGGCGGTGAAAGTGATTTGACCCGTTTGCGTGCCGGCCGGGGAGAAACAGAGACGGGCGTACGCCACAGAAAGCCTGGGAATCATGGGCCGTAGCTAGTCTAATGATGGCCCTTGCTCAATTGCCGTAGCCGGCAGAGCTGGCCGGCCCGGGTAAGCGCAAGTGATACCCCCAACCAACCGCAGTCTCATGAAAAGGAACTCGCGCAAATGGAAGTACGTTGCACCTCACTGGAAGAAGTCCGCCAAGGGATCGATGCAATTGACCGCAGCCTGGTTTCGCTTCTCGCCCAACGTGGCCGACTCGTGGCGCAAGCGGCCGCCTTCAAGAAGACGACCGATGACGTGCGGGCGCCTGCGCGGGTCGAGCAGGTGATAACGAAGGTTCGCGAAATGGCGGAGCAAACCGGCGCTTCAGCCGAGGTGGTGGAGCAGGTTTACCGGGCGATGATCGCGGCCTTCATCAATGAAGAACTGACCACCCACGCTAAGCTGGCCACTGCACCTTCGGGGGATTGAAGAGGCATGCAAGGCGGCCGATGATCAGTCACCGGTTCTAGGCCAGAGCACGGCCTGCGCCACGATCACATCGCTGCCATTGAAGGTGACTGCAGGTGAGCCATGTAACTGGTACCCCATTTCCAAGGCCTCGCTGACCCGCCGGCAGAAGGCGGCGTTGTCGGGACCGGTCAGCACGCGGTAAATGGGCAGATCATTGGGGGGTTGGCTCATCGCTTTCTTCCTTGGTTCACGCGGGGCGCGTTGTGGCTGTTGATCCTGCTGGTGAGTCGGTAACCGTTGCATCGATCATCGGTGCTCTACTGTATGCGGGCCAACAGGGCTTGGCTACCGGTGGATCGCGCCAGCGTTTTAGCCTTCCTGGTCGAGGCGCGTTACCGGGGCAGCCCCCCGATAGCCCTCGCCTCTTTCAACTCGGCGTACCGTCGCTTCGCCCAGGCCATCGCGACGTGTTTGCAGGCGAACACCCGGCTCTCTTGGTAGACTGTCGCCTTGTCGCGATCAGTGCGGGACTGGACGGGGTAGCGGGTGCTGCCATCGACCCTTTTCCACGATTGGTACATGTCGTATGTCGGTTGGTACTTTGTACCAAACGCCTGGGTAAAAACGCCTCAAACCCCGAAACCGGTACAGAACACGTTGAACGAAATGACTGCAACATCAGGCTCCCAGCCACAAACCACGCGCCCTGAGCCGTCACGCCGCTTCAGCGTTGCCCCCATGATGGACTGGACAGATCGCCATTGCCGCTTCTTCCTGCGCCTGCTGTCCAAGCAAACCTTGCTCTACACCGAAATGGTCACCACCGGCGCCCTGCTGCACAACGACGCCGACCGTTTCCTGCGGCATGACGTTTCCGAGCATCCGCTGGCCCTGCAGCTGGGCGGCAGCGTGCCTGCCGACCTGGCGGCCTGTGCCCGCCTTGCCGAGCAAGCCGGCTACGACGAGGTCAACCTCAATGTCGGCTGCCCGAGCGACCGGGTGCAGAACAACATGATCGGTGCCTGCCTGATGGCCCACCCGGCGCTGGTGGCTGATTGCGTGAAGGCCATGCGCGATGCGGTAGCCACCCCGGTGACGGTCAAGCACCGCATCGGCATCAATGGGCGCGACAGCTACGCCGAGCTGTGCGACTTCGTTGGCCAAGTGCGCGAAGCGGGCTGCCGCAGCTTTACCGTGCATGCGCGCATCGCGATTCTGGAAGGGCTTTCGCCGAAGGAAAACCGCGAGATCCCACCGCTGCGCTACGACGTGGCAGCGCAATTGAAGGCCGACTTCCCGGACCTGGAGATTGTGCTGAACGGCGGAATCAAAACCCTCGGCGAGTGCCAGGCGCACCTGCAAACCTTCGACGGGGTGATGCTGGGGCGTGAGGCCTATCACAACCCGTACCTGCTGGCGGAGGTGGATCAGCAACTGTTCGGCAGCGAAGCTGCCGTGATCAGCCGCAGCGAGGCGTTGGCGCAGCTACGGCCGTACATCGTGGCGCACATGGAAAGTGGTGGCGCGATGCACCATGTTACCCGGCACATCCTGGGGCTGGCCCAGGGGTTCAAGGGCGCCCGGCGCTTCCGTCAGCTGCTGTCGGCGGATATTCACAAGGCGGCGCAGCCGCTGGCCGTGTTCGACCAGGCAGTGGAGCTGCTTCAGGGGCGCTGATGCGCTGTGTAGCGACAGCGGGTCCAGATGACGCCAGCACGCGCGGTGGTTTGGTGGTGTGCGGAACCTCGGGGTGGCGCCGGACTCGAATATCATCTTCACACCACCCTTCGTGGCAGGCCCGCGCCTACCGGCCCTTGAGCGGCCGTCGGGGCTCGGGTAATGTCGAGTCATTGCACAGGACAGAGCACGCCCATGACCTCCAAGCTGGAACAACTCAAGCAGTTCACCACCGTGGTCGCCGATACCGGAGACCTGGACGCCATCACCCGCCTGAAACCGGTCGATGCCACCACCAACCCGTCGCTGCTGCTCAAAGCCGCTGCCATCACCGGTTACGCGGACCTGCTCAAGCAGGTCAAGGCAGATGCCAAGGGCAATGTCGACCTGGCCTGCGACAAGTTTGCCGTGGCCGTTGGCTCGGGCATCCTCAAGGTCATTCCCGGGCGCATCTCCACCGAAGTGGATGCCCGCCTGTCATTCGACGAACCGGCCCTGCTGGCCAAGGCCCGGGCGTTGATCGACCTGTATGAAAAAGCCGGCGTCGGCCGTGACCGCGTGCTGATCAAACTGGCCTCGACCTGGGAAGGCATTCGCGCTGCCGAGAAGCTGGAAAAGGAAGGTATCCAGACCAACCTTACCCTGCTGTTCTCGTTCGCCCAGGCCCAGGCCTGTGCGGATGCCGGGGTGTTCCTGATTTCGCCGTTCGTGGGCCGGATCTACGACTGGTACAAGAAAAGCACTGGCCAGGACTACGTGGGCGCCGAAGACCCGGGTGTGCAATCGGTCACGCGCATCTACAACTACTACAAGGCCAATGGCTACGACACCGTCGTCATGGGTGCCAGCTTCCGCAACATCGGCCAGATCGAACAACTGGCGGGCTGCGATCGCCTGACCATCAGCCCTGACCTGCTCGACCAATTGAGCAGCGACCAGGGTGAGTTGCCGCGCATGCTCAAGCCAGGCAATGCTGGCGAGGCCAAGCAGGTGCTGAACGAAAGCCAGTTCCGCTGGGCAATGAACGAAGATGCCATGGCCACCGAGAAACTGGCCGAGGGCATCCGCCAGTTTGCCCGGGACCAGGAAAAGCTGGAAAAACTGATGGCTGTAAACGCCTGAGTAGTTTCGGCCTCGCCAGGCGGGCGTAAAGTGCCAAGCACCTTGCGCCCCATACCCTTCCCGAGCTGTTGATGACCGCCCCTACACTGCTGCCCCTCGTACTGGCCGGCCCGGTCCTACGGCGCCTGGAACCCCAGCGCCTGGCTATCTGGCTGGCCGCCACCGAACCGCTGCACGCGCAATTCGTCTGCCACGCCAGCGACGCCCAGGTAGACTGCCAGGTGATAGCCGTAGGCAAGCACGCCTTCATTCACCTGCTGGATATCCATTTCAGCGATGCGCTGCCCTGCAACCAGTTGCTGGACTATGACCTGCTGATCAATGGCAAGGGCATCGCCGATTGGGCACCTCACCTGCTCTACCCCGGCAACCAGCGCCCCAACCTGGTGTTGCGCGAGCGCCTCGACCACCTGTTGCATGGCTCCTGCCGCAAACCGCACCACCCTGCGGCCGACGGCCTGCTGTGCGCAGACCGCCTGCTGCAGGCTTGCACAACCCCGCAAGACCGGCCCGCCGTGCTGCTGATGACCGGCGACCAGGTGTATGCCGACGACGTGGCCGGGCCGATGCTGCGTGCCATCCACAGCCTGATCGCGCGCCTGGGCCTGTTCGACGAGCAACTTGAAGGTGCGGTGGTCACCGGCAGCCAGGCGCTGTACCAGCATCCGGCCAGTTACTATCACCGCGCAGACCTGTTGCCGGCACAGAAGCTCAACGAAACCCTGCGCGAGCGGTTCTTCGGTGGCAAGCGCAAACCGATCTTCTCTTCCAGCAACGCTGACAACCACCTGGTGACCTTCGCCGAAGTCATGGCGATGTACCTGCTGGTGTGGTCACCCGTACCGTGGCAGCTGGTCGACCTGGCCATGCCAGCCGGGCTCAGCGACCAGCACCAGGCCCGTTACCAGCACGAGCTGCCGCTGGTCCGCGGGTTTGCCGAAAACCTCGGCCAAGTGGCCCGGGCCATGGCCCACCTGCCCTGCCTGATGATCTTCGACGACCACGACATCACCGACGACTGGAACCTGTCGGCACAATGGGAGCAGACCGCCTACGGCCACCCGTTTTCACGGCGGATTATCGGCAATGCCCTGCTCGGCTACCTGTTGTGCCAGGCCTGGGGCAATGCCCCGGACACCTGCAAGCCGCTGCTCGGCCAGTGCCAGGCACTGACCGGCGACAACCAGGACGCAGTGATCGGTGAGCTGCTGCGCTTTCAGGGCTGGCAGTTCAGCCTGCCTACCGAGCCGCCCTTGCTGGTGCTGGACACCCGTACCCGCCGCTGGCGTAGCGAAAGCAACCTGGCCAGGCCATCCGGCCTGCTGGACTGGGAAGCGTTGAGTGAACTGCAGCAGGCGCTGCTCGATCACCCATCGGCAGTCATCGTTTCACCGGCGCCGATTTTCGGCGTGAAACTGATCGAGACGGTGCAGAAGGTCTTCAGCTGGCTGGGCTACCCCTTGCTGGTCGACGCCGAAAACTGGATGGCCCACCGCGGGGCGGCGCAGGTCATCCTCAACATATTCCGCCACTCGCGCACACCCGGGCACTACGTGGTGCTGTCGGGCGATGTGCACTATTCATTCGTTTACGAAGTGCTGATTCGCCACCGCCAACGTAGCCCGCACTTGTGGCAAGTGACCAGCAGCGGCATCAAGAACGAGTTCCCCCGGCGCCTGCTGGACGTGCTGGACCGCCTCAACCGCTGGCTGTACTCGCCGCGCTCGCCGCTTAACTGGTTTACCAAACGCCGGGAAATGGAGGTTGTGCCACGCACGCCCAGCCACAGCAAGGCCGGAGAACGGCTGTGGAACGGCGCGGGGCTGGGGCAGGTGTTTTTTGATCGGCAGGGGCGGCCGGTACGCGTGTATCAGCTGGATGCGGGTGGCGCGCAGGCAACCGAGTTTATCGGGGGCCCGTAGCCAGGCAGCGTGGCCAGCGCGTGGGCCAGGCTCTTGCGAAGTGGCGCCGCTACAACCGCGCACGTCCCTCAAGGCACAGTGCCTAGCTGCGCTCCAGCGCATTCACCAGGTCATGGAACGCTTCGCGGTTGGAGTCATTCAGGCCCATGAGGATCTTGTGCGCCTCCAGCACCTTGGAACGCACCACGTCTTCGTTCTGGTCCTGCGACGGCAGGTCGGTCAGGCACTCGGGGCAGGGAATTGGCCGATCGACGATATTGAACACCTGATCGAAGCCCATCGATTGCAGCAGCCGGGAGATGTCCGGATTGGTGGTCACCACCGTCGGCAGCAGGCCTACCTTCTGGCGCGACAGGATCGACAGCTTGGCCAGCAGGCCCAAGGTGGTGCTGTCGATGCTCTCGGTTTCGGTCAGGTCGATGACAATGGCCGAGAAGTTCAGCGCAGTGAAAATCTTCTCGATCGTTGCATCCAGCGCCGAACACAAGGTCAGGCGCACTTCACCGACAAATTTCAGTACAAAGGTACCGCTCTGCTCGGCGAACTGGATTCTACCGGTACTCATTGAATGTTCCTGCTTAACACCAATAGGGCGATATCATCCGGCATCTCCCCAAGCGTAGCCAATCCAAAACGTTGACGCAGCCCATCCAGGCTACCACCTGCTGCCTTGACGATCTCCGGCAAGGCGGCTTCTTTATCTTTGAGCGTATCACCCGGCAAAAGGTCCAGAATGCCATCGGACATGAGGCTGATGCTGAATTGTGGCGGCAGCTCCACGACCAGGTCCTGGTAGGTGGCCTCGTCAAACAGCCCCACCGGCAGGCCACGGCCTTCCAGGTAGCGGGCGTTGCCTGGGGTGTACAGCACCGGCAGCGGCAAGTGGCCGCCAACGGCGTAGGTCAGCAGGCCCGAATCCTCGTCTATCACGCCACCTACCATGGTCACGTGCTTGCCCAGCTTGCTGTTGATCAGGCCGCGGTTGATGTGGCTGAGCACTTCCGATGGCTTGAACTCACGCATCTTGTTGCGCTTGAGTTCGAACATGAGACGTGTGGTCATGAATTTCAACAGCACGGTGACAAAGGCCGACGACGCGCCATGCCCGGAAACATCGGCAAGGTAGAAGGCGATACGCCGGTCATCGACGCGGAAGTAGTCGACGAAATCACCCGACAGGTACAGCGACGGGATGATCTGGTGCTCGAAGGCGAACTCGCCGGCAGCCCATGGGCTTTCCGGCAGCATGTTCATCTGTACTTGGCGGCCGGCGGTCTGGTCTTCCTGCAGCAGGTGCAGGCTGGCCTCCAGTTCGCGGTTGGCGGCTTCGAGCTTGTCGCGGTAGCGCTGGTTTTCCAGCACCAGGCGCGAGCGGTCGAGGGCGCGGCGCACCGAGTGTTCCAGTACGGCCAGGTCTTCCAGCGGCTTGATCAGGTAATCCGCAGCCCCAAGGCGCAGTGCTTCCACCGCATCACTCATGACGCCGGCACCGGACACCACGATCACCGGCACCTGCGGCGCACGCTCGCTGACCTGGCGGATCAGTTCGAGCCCGCCCATCTGCGGCATGCGCAGGTCGCAGATCACGAGGTCGGGCTGGTGCTCTTCGAAGACCTGAAGCCCCTGCTGGCCATTACCGGCCTGGAGCACGCTGAAACCACTGTCTTCAAGATACGCGGCGAGGCTCGCACGGACCACGTCGTCGTCATCGATGATCAGCAGCGTTGCACTGGTATTCTGCATGTGGGCGAACGGCGCCGATTTAGGTTGGTGCAGCGGTGTCGGCAAGGCAGACGGCCAGCTACGGGAATTCTTTGTGGTCATACTCTACTTGAGTTGTAGGACAAGAACACCTGCCCGGCAACTGTCGGCAACTGTGGAGCAACCTTGTAAGGCGCAGACGGTACTCCCATCCGCCAGGGGTTTCAAGCATGCGTGGGTCGACCTCATCGCTCTTTACAGGGCAAATCGCCGGGAGTTATAAGAAAGTCGACCAGCGCAACCCGATGGGAAGGATGCAGCATGCCCCACACGCCCTCCAGCCACAGCGAGAAACGCGATTTCATCCGCATGCGCATCGACGCCGAAGTGAGCCTGTTGCACGAAGGCCAGGTCATCGCCGCGCGCTGCCTGGACCTGTCCAGCGGCGGCATGCAGGTGCAGGCGCCAGAGCATTTTCAGGTAGGTCAGCAGCTCGAAGTGCGGATCGACTCCGACCACCCGGCCTTGAAGGGGCTGCACGCCAGCACCGAGGTAGTGTGGATCGCCGACCAGCCAGGCGGGCAGCAGAAGTTCGGCTTGAGGATACTGGCAATGCATTGAAGCGGCGCCCGAAGCCGGCAGGGGCGGCGTAGCCAGGGCGCCCCTGCACAGCATGAACGGTCAGAAGTCGTCTTCGACTTCGCCATCCTTGACCTTGAACTCGCGGTTCTGCAAGTAGGCATTACGAATGAAGATGTACTTGTCGCCTTGGATCAGCTTCTCGGCCGACAACAGACTGGCGCGGGTGTCGATCACGTCCAGGGCGAATATCGAGTTGCGGGTCGGCACGTGGTCTATGTAACGGTAAGGCCTGGTATAGGTATCCGGGTACCTGGCCACGCCATCACGCACGGTGCTCGGGCCTAGCAGCGGGATGACCACGTACGGGCCACTCGGCACGCCCCAGTAGCCCAGGGTTTGGCCGAAGTCTTCGTCGCTGCGCTGCAGGCCCATCTTGGTGCCCACATCGAAGAATCCACCCAGGCCAAAGGTGGTGTTGACGATCAGCCGCGCAGTGTCCACGCCGGCTGCATGGGGCTTGAGCTGAAGGATATTGTTGGCCAGGTTGGTCACATCGCCCAGGTTACGGAAGATGTTGTGGATACCGTCTTCGAGAAACTGCGGGGTAACGGCCTCATAGCCCTTGGCCAATGGCTTGAGGGCATAGGTGTCGACCGTATCGTTGAAACGGAAGATCGGGCGGTTGACCGCTTCCCAGGGATCTTCCTCGGTGGCCGCCTGGGTGGCGGCCACGGGCGCCAGCAGCATGCCGGCACAGACACAGGCCTGGGTGACTCGATCGATCACACTGGCACCGATCCTACGCATAGATGTCTCTCCATCGGGTTTCTCGACCGCCAGCGCACGGGTCGCGTGGCGTTAAGGCGGCAGTATAGAGGCTTACGGGCTGTTAGACAGCTTTACACATCTTTGCTCAATATTTTGTGAACAACTGTTGCACCAGCCCCGCTGTCACAGGGCGGTAACAATCAGCCAATAGCCTGCGCCGTATTTGGGGACGCCGCCATGCACGCTACACCCGCCCTCACCGCTGTGCTGTTCGGCCTGCGCGGTTGCCTGGTACAGAGTGCCAACGGCGCACCCGCACCGGCCCCCGGCGCGCTGGCCATCCTCGCCAACCTGCATCAGCGCTACGTCCCCTGTATCTGGCTGGATGAGATCGCCGACCCGCCGAGCCAGCGCATGGCCCAGGTGCTGCCTGACTGGCTCCCGGGGCTTACGGTGACCGACCCGGGCTTGCCAGCACCCAATGCCTGCTGGCAAGCACTGATGCAGCTGGGCAGCCAACGCCTGGCAGGCTGTGTACTGGTCAGCGGCGACCCGCGGTTGCTGCAGGCGGGGCTCAACGCCGGGCTGTGGACGATCGGCCTGGCTGCCTGCAGCCCACTGTGCGAACCCGGTTCCGCCCAATGGCAAGCGCTACCCCCTGCGGAGCAGGACTTGGCGCGCGGCAAGGCGACCCTGGCGTTGTTCAGCCTGGGCGTGCATTCGGTGATCGACCACCTGGAAGCGCTGGATACCTGCCTGCAGGACATCGCCCGGCGCCGTGCCAAAGGTGAAAAACCCTGATACAGCCATGTTGACGCGGATCATGCAAAGCAGCGGCAGGTGGATTACGCTGAAAGCAGGCCAGAACCTTTGCCGCTTCGCTGAGGTCCATGGCTAGCCAAGCCATTGATGGAGAAAAGCCAATGCCTGCCCGCGAATTGCAAGAGCGCCTGAACACCTTGCGCGAGCAACTGGACCGTAACGTACCGCTTTCGGAAGAAGAGCTGGCCGCACTGCACGAAGAAGCGCGCCAGATCGAGGCACAGCTGAAACTGGAGGAAGCCACCCCGGACAACAACCTGGTGGACGGCGTGAACCTGGCGATCGAGCGCTTCGAGGCCGAACACCCCGACCTTACCGCCACCCTGCGCAGCATTGCCAACTCGTTGCACAGCATGGGGATCTGACACCACGAAGGGGTGCATTGCACCCCTCCTGCGTTACCAGCCCTTACTGGCGAACCAGCCGCTGGTTATCCGGGCTGATAGCACCGGTGCTGCGGTACGGGTTGATATCCAGCCCCCCGCGGCGCACATACCGTGCATACACGGTCAGGTGCTCCGGCTGCAGCAAGTGCTTCAAGTCCAGGTAGATGCGCTCCACACACTGCTCGTGGAAGTCGGCATGCTGGCGGAAGCTGATCAGGTAGGTCAGCAAGCTGGCGTGGTCCAGCGCCCTGCCCTTGTACTCGACGACCACGCTGCCCCAGTCCGGCTGCCCGGTAACCGGGCAGTTGGACTTCAGCAAGTGGCTGTGTACGGTTTCTTCAACCACCCGCTCAGGGCTGCAGCGCAACAGCTCTGGCTGCGGCTGTGCGTAGTTGCTGATGGCAACGTCCAACGCATCGATGCACAGGCCGGGCAACGCCACCACCCCCTGGGCCTCGACCTCTGCCAACGTGCGCACCTTCACCCCAACCGGCTTGCCCGCTGCTGCCGACAGGTCCTTCGCCAAGCATGCCTGCAGCTCGTCGAGGGTGGCGAAGACTGTCTGGTTCAGCGAGTTGAGGTACAGCTTGAACGACTTGGACTCGATGATGTTGGGCGAATCGGCCGGAATGGCGAACTCACCAATCGCCACCACGGGCTTGCCAGAAGGCAGCAGCCAGCTCAGCTCAAAGCAGTTCCAGTAATCCACACCGTGCCACGGCAAGGTCTGGGCGGTAACACCCAGCTCGGCCCACTTGGCCGTACGCGGGATCGGGAACAGTTGCTCCGGGGAGTAGGTAGCGACGTATTCGCTGGCTTTGCCCAGCGGGGAGTGTTCGGCAGCGGGATGCATGTAAACTGACCTGGAGGTTCGGAATTGCCCCTAGTCTACCGGTTTTGCACCCCGCCTTGCAGGCCCCGTCACTCGATGGTCAGTGCCCCGACCATACCGGCCTGGTAGTGCCCCGGCACATTACAGGCGAACTCGATAGGCGCCGACTTGCGGAAGGTCCAGGTCAGTTCGGCGCGCTGGCCAGGCATCACCAGCACCGTGTTGCCGCCGCCGTGCGCGTGCCCACCGCCGTGATCGTTCATCTGTTCATGGCCCATCATTTGCCCAGGGTCCATCGCCTGGCCATGGTCCATGCCCTGGTGGTTCATGCCCTCATTGAACAGCTTGCCTTGCATGGCAAGCATTTCCTTCTGGTGTTCGGCGTGCATGGCCTTGTCGCCCAGGTTGAATTCGTGTGGCAGCTTGCCTTCATTCACGAGCACGAAACGTACGGTTTCGCCAGCTTTTACCTGCAGGCGCTTGGGCTCGAAGGCGATGTCCTTGAGTACCACCTCTACAGTGCGGGTGGCCTTGGCCGCCGGGGCTGGCTCGCCGAAGGCAAAGGTGCCGGCCTGGCCGGCTAGGGCCGGCAGGCTGGCCATGGCAAGGGTGGCGGCGAGGAACAGGCGTTTCATGATGACTCCGGGAATACACGACAGGGTGCAGCCACATTAGTCACCGTTGACTGGCAACTGGCTGACAGCAAGATTACAACTTTGTCAGGTTGGGCATGCAGACACACCGTCACGTATCATTTCAGCCGCCCCAGCGGCTTACGCACGGGGCGCGCCGTCTCCACCATCACCGCAAGCCAGCTGAAACCTTGGTGCCTCTATGAAACTGCTGATCGTCGAAGACCAGGCCCGTACCGGCCAGTACTTGCGCCAGGGCCTGAACGAGGCCGGCTTCGCCACCGAACTGGCCAGCGATGGGGAGACCGGCCAGTTCCTGGCCCTGAGCGGCGACCACGACCTGCTGATCCTGGATGTGATGCTGCCCGGTCGCGACGGTTGGCAGATCCTGCAGGCCGTGCGCCAGGCCGGTCGGGATACGCCTGTGCTGTTCCTGACCGCGCGCGATGCCGTCGAGGACCGGGTACATGGCCTGGAGCTGGGCGCAGACGATTACCTGGTCAAACCGTTCGCCTTTTCCGAACTGCTGGCGCGGGTGCGCAGCCTGCTGCGCCGTGGCGCCAGCCCGAGCCAGGACACCACCCTGAGCCTGGCCGACCTGCGCCTGGACCTGATCCGCCGCCGCGCCGAACGCGCAGGCAGCCGTATCGACCTGACCGCCAAGGAATTTTCCCTGCTGGAACTGTTGCTGCGCCGGCAGGGCGAGGTGCTGCCGAAGTCGCTGATTGCCTCACAGGTGTGGGACATGAACTTCGACAGCGACACCAATGTGATCGAAGTGGCAATCCGCCGCCTGCGCCTGAAAATCGACGACCCGCACCCCAACAAGTTGATCCACACCGTGCGCGGCATGGGCTATGTACTCGAAGAGCGGCCAGCGTGATGCGCCGGGTATCCCTCGGTAGCCGCCTGGCGCTGCTGTTCGCCGCGTGCACCGCCGCTGTTTCGCTGGGCGCCGGCCTGTTGTTCAACCGGGCCAGTGAGCAGCACTTCATCGAACTGGATCAACAACTACTCGCCTCACGGCTGTCGCTGCTGCGCACGCAACTGGACGGCATCACTACCGCCGAAGCGCTGAAGGCGCGCCTGCCCGCCCTGCGCGAAGCGCTGAGCCATCAAGCCAACCTGGCCTTGCGCATCAGCGGCGCCGACGGCACGCCCTGGTTCGCCAGCCGCAGCGGCCTGCCGCCGGCAGTGCTGCCGACCGGGCTGGGCACCCAGCATGCCCAAGGGGCGGACTTCCGCAGCCTGACCGCGCCCTTGGCGCCGGGCAGCAACGCATCGCCACAACTGGCGTTGTACCTTGATATCACGCACCACCAGCATTTCCTGCAAGGCATGCAGCGCCTGATCTGGCTGACCGTCGGCCTGTCGGCGCTGGCCACCGCGCTGCTGGGCGCCTGGGCGGCCCGCAGCGGTCTGCGGCCTTTGCGGCAAATGGGCCAGGTGGCCGCTGGGGTGTCGGCTCGCTCGCTCACCACCCGCCTGCCAGTGGCCCAGATGCCCGTAGAACTGGCCGAGCTGGCCAGCACCATGAACGCCATGCTGCAGCGCCTGGACGATGCGTTCCAGCGCCTGTCGGCGTTCTCCGCCGACATCGCCCACGAGCTTCGCACACCGCTGTCCAACCTGCTGACCCACACCCAGGTCACCCTCACCCGCCCGCGCAGCCTGGAAGAATACCGCGAGGCCCTGCATGGCAACCTGGAGGAGCTGCAATGGATGGCACAGATGATCAATGACATGCTGTTCCTCGCCAAGGCCGACCATGGGCTGCTGGTGCCTGGGCAAGCGCCACTGGCACTGCATGAGGAAGTGGATGCGCTGCTGGAATACTACGCACCGCTGGCCGAAGACGGCGACGTGCAGATGCTGCGCGAAGGTGAGGCCATGCTGCACGGCGACCGGCACATGCTGCGCCGGGCCCTGTCCAACCTGCTGGATAACGCCCTGCGCTTTACCCCGGCAGGCGGGCAGATACGGGTGGCCCTGGCAGCGGGGCCCAGCATCAGCGTGGCCAATACCGGCGCGGCCATCGAGCCCGCGGCCCTGCCACGGCTGTTCGACCGCTTCTACCGGGTAGACCCGGCACGGCGTGAAGGCAGTAGCGAGCATGCCGGCCTGGGGCTGGCGATTACCCGGTCGATCGTGCAGGCCCATGGCGGCTGCATTCGCGCGGAGTGCGCGCAGGGGTGGACGCGCTTCGTGATCGAATTCACTGAAGGCCGGTGAAACAGGCTGCCTTGCAGCCCACTGCGCAAGCCTTCAGCTGTGGCTCAAACCGCCAAGCCAATGGCCGGCTGCACCTGCGAAGCCCGGTAAGCCGGGTAGATGGTTGCCAGGAAGCTCATCACCAGGCCGGCGGTGCAGATCATCAGCACATCGCTCCCCTCCAGTTGCGACGGCAAACTGCTGACGAAGTACACATCCGAGGTGAAGATGTGCTGCCCGCTCACCCGCTCCAGCCAGCCGACGATCTGGCTGACGTTCAGCGCGGCAATCACGCCCAGCACCCCGCCAATCAGGGTGCCGACAATACCGATCAGGCTGCCCTGGACCATGAACGTACCCATGATCTGCGCTGGCGTGGCGCCCAGGGTGCGCAAAATGGCGATGTCCGGGCCTTTGTCGTTCACCACCATCACCAGGGTGGCGATGATGTTGAACGCCGCCACTGCAATGATCATCATCAGCAACAGGCCGATCATGGTCTTTTCCATCTTCATTGCACTGAACAGGCTACCCTGGGTGTGCGACCAGTCATCGGCACGGTAGGCATCGCCCAGCCCGGCGGCGATGGCCTTGGACACCTGCGGCGCGGCGTACAGGTCGTGCAGCTTCAGGCGCACGCCTTGCACCTGGCCCGGCGCCCAGCGCTGCATCTGACCAGCATCGGCCATATGGATATAGGCCTGCGAGCCATCCAGTTCGGCGCCGACCTTGAAGATGCCGACCACGGTCAGGCGCTGCATGCGCGGGGTGATACCGCCCGGCTCCTTGCTGATTTCCGGCACGATCAAGGTCAGCTTGTCGCCGGTATTCAGGCGGAAACGGCGGGCTGTGAGCTCACCGATGACCACGCCGAACTCACCGGGCTGCAGGTCCTGCAAGCGGCCCTGGACGATGTGCTGGCCGACGATGGAGACCTTGCTCTCCTCGGCCGGGTCGATACCGCTCACCTGAATCGGCTGCATCGCGCCCTTGTACGAGAGCATGCCTTCCATTTCGGTAATGGGCGCGGCGGCCATCACTGCCGGGTTCTGCAGCGCCGCATCGGCAACCTTGTGCCAGTCGTCCAGTGGCTGCACCCCGAGGATGGCGGCATGCGGCACCAGGCCCAGGATGCGCGAGCTCATTTCGCGCTGGAAGCCGTTCATCACCGACAGCACCACGATCATCGCCAGCACGCCCAGCGACAGGCCGATCATCGAGGTCATCGAGATGAACGAGATGAAGTGGTTGCGGCGCTTGGCTCGGGTGTAGCGCGCGCCGATGAAAATGGGCAAGGGTCTGAACATGTACGAAATCACCCAATGAAAACAGGAAAACGGGGCAACGCCTGTTGCCCCGTACAGTCGCTCAGATCGCCACCAGGTGGCCGTCGTCGAGCTTCAATACACGGTCCATCTGGCGCGCCAGGCTGAGGTCGTGCGTTACCACCAGGAACGCTGTGCGCGAAGCACTGGACAGCTCCTGCATCAACTCCTGAATGCCCTGGGCAGTATGGTGGTCGAGGTTGCCGGTAGGCTCGTCGAGCATCACCAGGCCAGGGCGGTTGACCAGGGCCCGGGCAATGGCCACACGCTGGCGCTCGCCACCCGACAGCTCGGCCGGCTTGTGGTTGAGGCGGTGGCCCAGGCCTACGCGCTTGAGCAGTGCTTCGGCCCGCTCACGGGCCTCGGGGATGGGCGTGCGGCCGATCAGCAATGGCATGCACACGTTTTCGATGGCGGTGAATTCCGGCAGCAAGTGGTGAAACTGGTAGACGAAGCCCAATTCACGGTTGCGCAGCAGGCCGCGGGCACGCTCACCCAGCGCCGACAGCTCTTCGCCCGCCAGCCAGACGCTGCCCTGGGTGGGCCGGTCAAGGCCGCCCAACAGGTTCAGCAAGGTGCTCTTGCCAGAGCCCGAGCTGCCGACAATGGCGATGCGCTCACCGGCATGCAGCTCCAGGTTGAGGCCGGACAGCACCTGCACCGACTCCGGGCCCTCGTCGTAGGACTTGCCCAGGTTGCGGCAACTCAGAACGGCTTTATCACTCATGCGCGACTCACTCATAACGTAGCGCCTCGGCAGGCTGGGTGCGGGCCGCACGCCAGGCCGGGTACAAGGTGGCGAAGAAACTCAGGACCAGCGCCGCGCCACAGACCATGTACACGTCCTGGGCCTGGATCTGCGACGGCAGGTAATCGATGAAATACACGTCGGCATTGAGGAACTTGTGCCCGATCAGTTTCTCGATGCCGGCGATGGCGGCACTGACATTCAGTGCGGCAAGAATGCCGACCACGGCGCCGATCAGGGTACCGATCACCCCGATCACCGTGCCCTGGACCATGAAGATGAGCATGATTTGCCCGGGCGTCGCGCCGAGGGTGCGCAAGATGGCGATGTCGCCACGCTTGTCGTTGACCACCATCACCAGCGTGGAAATGATGTTGAACGCGGCCACCGCCACGATCAGCAGCAACAGCAGGCCGATCATGGCTTTTTCCATGCGGATCGCCTGGTACAGGTTACCGTGGGTACGGGTCCAGTCGCGGCTGTAGAACGCCTGGTCACCCAACTGCTGGGCGATGCTCCAGGCTACCCGCGGCGCCTGGAACAGGTCGTCGAATTTCAGGCGCAGGCCCTGTACCTGGTCGGGCTTCCAGCGGTGCAGGCGCGACAGGTCGCTGATGTTGGTCAAGCCCAGGTAGCCGTCGATCTCGCCCGCGCCAACGTGGAAGGTGCCGACCACGGTGAAGCGCTTCATGCGCGGGAACATGCCGGCCGGGGTCACGCTGACCTCGGGGGCAACGAAGGTGAGCTTGTCGCCGATGGCCACACCCAGCTTGGCCGCCGCCTTGTCACCGATCATGATCCCCCACTCGCCCGGCGCCAACTGGTCCAGGCGCCCCTGCAAGACAAAGTTGTCGATGATCGACACCTCGCGCTCGCGGGCCGGGTCGATGCCATTGAGCAGCACTTTCTGCACCTTGCCATCGTGGGTCAGCAGGCCTTGCATCTGGGTGAACGGCGCAACCGCCACCACCTGCGGATTCTGCTTTACTTGTTGGGCAAGGGCCTGCCAATCGGCAATGGGTTGGCCGCTCTCCAGCGTGGCATGCGGGATCATGCCCAGCACGCGGGTACGCATCTCGTGGTCGAAACCGTTCATCACCGACAGCACCACGATCATCACCACCACGCCCAGGGCGAGGCCGATCATCGAGGTCAGGGAAATGAACGAGACGAAGTGATTGCGACGTTTGGCACGGGTATAACGCGTACCGATAAATGCGAAAAGAGGTCTGAACATGTCGGGGCTTGTTCGGATGAAAGGGAACGTCCTTGTGGCGAGGCGCCTACGGCGGCTTTACACTCGGCCCCCCGCCGCTACCTTGGGTTCGCCATGACGACATTAGACGAAGAAGATCGCCGCGAATACTACCGCATCGACGATCGGATCGCACTTCAAATAAGCCCCCTAAGCGCGGCCGAAGCCCTTGACCCAGATGTATTGCAAGATGATTCCCCACTGTTCAACCTGCTCAGCGAGCTGCACCTGTCGGACTTCGAGGCGCAGCACCTGCTGCGCCAGCTGAGCGACAAGGACCGCACCCTGGCCGCCTTCCTGCGCGCGCAGAACAAACGCCTCGACCTGCTCAGCGCAGTGGTCGCCCAGACCCTGCTCGGCGAAGTCGGGCAACCCCAGCCAGTGACCATTTCCGAAGGCGGTATCGAATTCACCCAGCGCAACCCGCTTGCCCCCGGCACCCGGGTCAAGGTGAAAATGGTGCTGATGCCACGTGCCCACGGCCTGCTGCTGCGCGGTAAAGTCACCCACTGCGACCAGCGCACGGGGGGCGGTTACGACGTCGGCACCGAGTTCATCGACATGACCGACGCCCAACGGCAACTGCTGGCCCGTTACATCCTGCAGCGCCAGCAGCAGCAACGGCGCCAGCAACTGGAACAGAACAGCCCTGCATCCTGAACCTGTTTTCTCTGATCTGAAGGAACGAACGTGACCCTGATCTACGGCCATCGCGGCGCCAAGGGCGAAGCACCCGAAAATACCCTGACCAGCTTCCAGCAATGCCTGGCACACGGCGTGACCCGCTGCGAACTGGACCTGCACCTGTCAGCCGACAACCAGCTGATGGTGATCCACGACGCCACCCTCAAGCGCACCACCGGCCGGCGCGGCAAGGTGGTCGAACACCCGGCCGCCGACCTGGTCAAGGTCGATGCCCGCAAGGGCGGGCCAGGCCACGTGCAGCCCTGCCCGATTCCCACGCTGGAAGAGCTGTTCCAGAAATGCCCGTTCGAGCACTGGCAACTGGAGGTAAAAAGCGCCTCGCGCACGCGCGCTGCCACCACCGTTCTGGCCATCCGCGAGCTGGCCCAGCAGTACAACTTGCTGGACAAGGTCACCATCACCTCCAGCTCGCGCGAAGTACTGGGTGCAGCCCAGGAGCTGGTGCCAGATGTGAAACGTGGGCTGGTGGCGGAGTACGCGTGGCTCGACCCGTTGAAGGTCGCCCAGAACTACGGCTGCGACTTGCTGGCCCTGAACTGGACGCTATGCACCCCCGAACGCCTGCTCAAAGCACAGGCCCAGGGTTTGCACGTGTCGGTGTGGACGGTCAACGAGCCGGCACTGATGCGCCGGCTGGCTGACTTTGGCGTGGACAGCCTGATTACAGACTTTCCCGGTTTGGCCAAGACCACCCTCGGGCAGGGTTGAAATCGGTCTCTCCGACCGGCTCAGGCCACCGGTCGGAGCCGCTCAAAAAAGCCGGTTCAGGCCGTCGTAGGCAGCTACCCGGTAGGCTTCGGCCATGGTCGGGTAGTTGAACGTGGTGTTGACGAAATACTTCAGGTTGTTCTGCTCACCTGGCTGGTTCATGATCGCCTGGCCGATGTGGACAATCTCCGAGGCCTGGTAGCCGAAGCAGTGAACACCCAGGATTTCCAGGGTTTCGCGGTGGAACAGAATCTTCAGCATGCCTTGCGGCTCGCCGGCAATCTGCGCCCGCGCCATGCTCTTGAAGAACGCCTTGCCCACTTCGTACGGCACCTTGGCCTGGGTCAGCTCCTGTTCGTTTTTGCCGATCGAGCTGATTTCCGGAATGGTGTAGATGCCGGTCGGCACGTCATTGACGAAGCGCCAGCTGCCGTTGTCCACGATGCTGCCAGCGGCCGAGCGGCCCTGGTCATGGGCGGCACTGGCCAGGCTTGGCCAGCCGATCACGTCACCGGCGCCGTAGATGTTCGGCACGCTGGTACGGTAGGCCTCGTCGACCTCGATCTGGCCCCGGCTGTTGACCTTGATGCCAATGTTCTCCAGGCCCAGCTTGTCGGTGTTGCCGGTACGGCCGTTGCACCACAGCAAGGCGTCGGCCTTGATCTTCTTGCCCGACTTCAGGTGCAGGATCACACCGTTGTCCAGGCCTTCGACGCGCTCATAATCTTCGTTGTGCCGCACGGTGATGTTGTTGTTGCTGAAGTGATAGCTCAGCGCCTGGGAAATTTCCGAGTCGAGGAAGCTCAGCAACTGGCCGCGGTTGTCCACCAGCTCTACCAGCACACCCAGGCCACTGAAGATCGAAGCGTATTCGCAACCGATAACGCCGGCGCCGTAAACGATCAGCTTGCGCGGGGTGTGGCTGAGGCTGAGGATGGTATCGCTGTCGTAGACGCGCGGGTGGTGGAAGTCGATGTCGGCCGGGCGGTAGGGGCGTGAACCGGTCGCGATGATGATGTGCTTGGCATTGAGCTTTTCCACCACGCCGTTCGAGCACACCACTTCCACGGTCTGCTCGTCGGCAAAACTGCCGGTACCGACGAACACGTCAACCCGGTTGCGGGCGTAGTAGCCCGTGCGCGAAGCCACCTGCTTGGCGATGACCTTCTCGGCGCTTTTCAGCACGTCCGGGAACGAAAACCAACGCGGCTCGCCAATGGCACGGAACATGGGGTTGGTGTTGAACTGCATGATCTGCCGCACCGAGTGACGCAGTGCCTTGGACGGGATGGTGCCCAGGTGGGTGCAGTTACCACCGACCTGGCGACGGTCATCGACCATCGCAACCTTGCGCCCTGCTTTGGCGGCATTCATTGCCGCGCCTTCACCGGCCGGGCCGGAACCCAGCACCACTACGTCGTAGTTGTAGACAGCCATGCGTACTCCTTCAGAACTGGCCCGCAAGCCACGGTCGCTCGCGGGACGCGATCATGCCGCCGAAGCGCCATGAGAAAATTCGGGTGCAGTCTAATCAAGCGTGAACGCCGCGCACATTAACCCTTGGTCGCGTCGTAGGCCAATTTCGCCCGCACTACATATGCTTTACCGATCCCTGGCGGCAATCATCCCTGCTTGCGCTTTCACTCGCCTTTCACCGCCTGCGCAAACGCGGGCGTAGCTCGGGAGACGCAGCCACCCCCGGCCCGAGTCACCCGAACGGCGGCACGGGCATGCGCACCTGGCTCCGGACACGGGCATCGATAGGGGGTGCCAATAGCGCCGGCCATTGTCCTCGAAATAGTGCCGCTCGTCATCCGAGCCCAAGTGATTTACCGGGCGTACGCACCTGCAAAGGCCGCAGCAACATGAAAAGCAGGCAAAAAAAACGGGAACCCGAAGGTTCCCGTTTCTTCATTGCCTTACCCGCGAATCAGCGTGGGAACGCAGGCGGGTTCACACCGGCCATGTCTTCCATCACGCGAACCACCTGGCAGCTGTAACCGAATTCGTTGTCGTACCACACGTACAGAACAACACGGTTGTCATTGGCGATGGTCGCTTCAGCGTCCACCACACCGGCGTGGCGCGAGCCAACGAAGTCGGTCGAAACCACTTCCTGCGAGGCAACGTAGTCGATCTGCTTGTGCAGCTCCGAGTGCATTGCGGTCTGGCGCAGGTACTCGTTGATTTCGTCGCGAGTAGTGGCCTTTTCCAGGTTCAGGTTGAGGATGGCCATCGAAACGTTCGGCGTAGGTACGCGGATGGCGTTGCCGGTCAGCTTGCCCTTGAGCACTGGCAGTGCCTTGGCAGCAGCGGTGGCGGCACCGGTTTCGGTGATGACCATGTTCAGCGGCGCGGCGCGGCCACGGCGGCTGCCCTTGTGGAAGTTGTCGATCAGGTTCTGGTCGTTGGTGAACGAGTGAACGGTTTCGACGTGGCCGTTGACGATGCCGTACTGGTCGTTGATGGCCTTGAGCACCGGCACGATGGCGTTGGTGGTGCAGGAAGCTGCCGAGATGATCTTGTCATCGGCCGTGATATCGCCGTGGTTGATGCCATGCACGATGTTCTTCAGCGCGCCCTTGCCAGGTGCGGTGAGGATCACGCGGGCAGCGCCCGGGCAGGCCAGGTGCTGGCCCAGGCCGTCGGCATCACGCCATACACCGGTGTTGTCGACGATCAGCGCGTTTTCGATACCGTACTGGGTATAGTCGACTTCGCTTGGGTTCTTGGCGTAGATAACCTGGATCAGGTTGCCGTTGGCAGTGATGGTGTTGTTGGCTTCATCGATGGTGATGGTGCCATCGAACGGGCCATGCACCGAGTCACGGCGCAGCAGGCTGGCACGCTTGACCAGGTCGTTTTCGGCGCCCTTGCGCACAACGATGGCGCGCAGGCGCAGGCCGTCGCCGCCACCGGTCTTCTCGATCAGGATGCGCGCCAGCAGGCGGCCGATGCGGCCGAAGCCGTACAGCACCACGTCAGTGCCTTTGCGTGCCGAAGCGTTCTGCTGGCCAACCACGTCGGCCAGCTCTTCACGGACGAACTGCTCGGCAGTGCGGCCATTGCCTTCCTGCTTGAACTTGTTGGCCAGCTTGCCCAGGTCGACCGAAGCGGCGCCCAGTTTCAGCTCGCTCATGGCTTTGAGCAGGGGGAATGTCTCGTGGACGGACAGTTCGGTTTCGTCGGTTTGGCGATGACGCGCAAAGCGGTGCGCCTTGAGGATCGAGATAACCGAACGGTTGATCAGGCTGCGGCCATAAATCGAGCTCACCACATTGTTGTTGCGGTAGAGCTGACCGATAAGCGGGATCATCGCTTCAGCCAGCGCTTCACGATCGATCCACTCACCAAGACACTGGTCGGGCTTCTGAGTCACGGGAACCTTCCACATGTAGGGACAGAAAAAAGGGGCTACATTATGACGCCCCAACACAGAACCGGCAATGAGCGCCTGTCGCAGTGAGCCAAGCCAGCATTCATGCCCTTTGGAGCCTGACAGCCGGCACCGTCACCGGTACAATCGGTCTCTTTGCCGCAACGCTTGGAGTGCAATCTCCCGTGTCAGTTCTGCGCCTACCGCAAATGTCGGCCACGGCCGGCAAACAAACCTGGGGCAACCTGCCCGGTGCCGCCCTCAGCCTTGCCATCGCCGAGGCCGCCAGCAGCGCTGGCCGCTTCACCCTGTTATTGACGGCCGACAGCCAGGCCGCCGACCGCCTGGAACAGGAGCTGCGTTTCTTCGCACCCGACCTGCCGGTGCTGCCGTTTCCCGATTGGGAAACCCTGCCCTACGACCTGTTCTCGCCGCACCAGGACATCATCTCCCAGCGCATCGCCAGCCTTTACCGCTTGCCTGAGCTGAGCCACGGCATCCTCGTGGTGCCGGTGACCACCGCCCTGCACCGCCTGGCACCCACGCGTTTTCTGCTGGGCAGCAGCCTGGTGCTGGACGTGGGCCAGACCCTCGACGTGGAGCAGATGCGCACGCGGCTGGAAGCCACCGGCTACCGCTGCGTCGACACGGTCTATGAGCATGGCGAGTTCGCCGTGCGCGGTGCACTGATCGACCTGTTCCCCATGGGCAGCAAGCTGCCCTACCGCATCGACCTGTTCGATGACGAGATCGAGACCCTGCGCACCTTCGACCCCGAGACCCAGCGCTCGATAGACAAGGTGGATTCCGTGCGCCTGCTGCCTGCGCGCGAATTCCCCATGCAAAAGGACGAAGTGACCCGCTTCAAGGCACGCTTTCGCGAACGCTTCGACGTCGACTTCCGCCGCAGCGCGATCTTCCAGGACCTGGCCAGCGGTATCATCCCCGCCGGTATCGAGTACTACCTGCCCTTGTTCTTCGAAGAAACCTCCACCCTGTTCGACTACCTGCCGGCGGACACCCAGGTGTTTTCGCTGCCGGGGGTGGAACAGGCCGCCGAACACTTCTGGAACGACGTGCGCGGGCGTTATGAAGACCGCCGTGGCGACCTCAGCCGGCCACTGCTGCCACCGGCCGAGCTGTTCCTGCCGGTCGAAGACTGCTTCGCCCGGCTCAAGCAGTGGCCGCGGGTGGTGGTCAGCAGCGACGACCTGGAAGCCGGCGCAGGGCGCGAGCGCTTCCCGGCGCGCGCCCTGCCCAACCTGGCGATCGAGGCCAAGGCCAACCAGCCACTGGCCGAGCTGGCCAGCTTCCTCGACCAGTTCCCCGGCCGCGTGCTGTTCACCGCTGAATCGGCCGGCCGACGCGA
The DNA here is from genome assembly GCF_000190455.2 of Pseudomonas sp. TJI-51. NCBI lineage: Bacteria > Pseudomonadati > Pseudomonadota > Gammaproteobacteria > Pseudomonadales > Pseudomonadaceae > Pseudomonas > Pseudomonas sp. TJI-51. The sequence goes on along the minus strand of NZ_AEWE02000046.1, from coordinate 48,942 downwards.
GGTATTGCTGGAGCTGCTCGAACGGCTGAAGCTGCGCCCGCACACTGTTGATGGCTGGCACGATTTCATCACCGGTGCCGAGCGCCTGGCCATCACCATCGCCCCACTGGACGAAGGCCTGCTGCTGGACGACCCGGCCATTGCCCTGGTCGCCGAAAGCCCGCTGTTCGGCCAGCGCGTCATGCAGCGCCGGCGCCGTGACAAACGTGGCGAAACCGCCAATGACGCGGTAATCAAGAACCTTACCGAACTGCGCGAAGGCGCACCGGTGGTGCACATTGACCACGGCGTAGGCCGCTACCTGGGCCTGGCCACGCTGGAAATCGACGGCCAGGCTGCAGAGTTCCTGACCCTGGAATATGCCGAAAACGCCAAGCTCTATGTGCCGGTCGCCAACCTGCACCTGATCGCCCGCTACACCGGCAGCGACGACGCCCTGGCACCGCTGCACCGGCTGGGTTCGGAAGCCTGGCAGAAGGCCAAGCGCAAGGCTGCCGAACAAGTCCGCGACGTGGCCGCCGAACTGCTCGACATCTACGCCCGGCGTGCCGCGCGCAAAGGCTACGCCTTCGCCGACCCGTCCGCCGACTACGCCACGTTCAGCGCCGGCTTCCCGTTCGAGGAAACCCCCGACCAGCAGGCCGCCATCGAAGCCGTGCGCGCCGACATGCTCGCGCCCAAGCCGATGGACCGCCTGGTCTGTGGCGACGTGGGCTTCGGCAAAACCGAAGTGGCCATGCGTGCGGCGTTCATTGCCGTGCACAGCGGCCGCCAGGTGGCGGTACTGGTGCCGACCACCCTGCTCGCCCAACAGCACTACAACAGCTTCCGCGACCGCTTCGCCGACTGGCCGGTGACCGTGGAAGTGATGAGCCGTTTCAAGTCCGCCAAGGAAGTCGCCGCCGCCGCCGCAGACCTGGCCGAGGGCAAGATCGACATCCTGATCGGCACCCACAAGCTGCTGCAGGACGACGTACGCTTCAAGGACCTGGGCCTGGCAATCATCGACGAAGAGCACCGTTTTGGCGTACGCCAGAAGGAGCAGCTCAAGGCCCTGCGCAGCGAAGTCGACATCCTCACCCTCACCGCCACCCCCATCCCGCGCACGCTCAACATGGCGGTGGCGGGCATGCGCGACCTGTCCATCATCGCCACGCCGCCGGCGCGCCGCCTGTCAGTGCGCACCTTCGTGATGGAGCAGAACAAGAGCACCGTCAAAGAGGCGCTGCTGCGCGAACTGCTGCGCGGCGGCCAGGTGTACTACCTGCACAACGATGTGAAAACCATCGAGAAATGCGCAGCCGACCTCGCCGAACTGGTACCCGAGGCACGCATCGGCATCGGCCATGGGCAAATGCGCGAGCGTGAACTGGAACAGGTGATGAGCGACTTCTACCACAAGCGCTTCAATGTGCTGGTGGCTTCGACCATCATCGAAACCGGTATCGACGTGCCCAGCGCCAACACCATCGTCATCGAACGCGCCGACAAGTTCGGCCTGGCCCAGCTGCACCAGCTGCGCGGCCGGGTTGGCCGCAGCCACCACCAGGCTTACGCCTACCTGCTCACGCCCACCCGGCAGAAGGTCAGCGCCGACGCCGAAAAGCGCCTGGAAGCGATCGCCAACACCCAGGACCTTGGCGCCGGGTTCGTGCTGGCGACCAACGACCTGGAAATCCGCGGTGCCGGCGAGCTGCTGGGCGAAGGCCAGAGTGGGCAGATCCAGGCCGTTGGCTTCACCCTGTACATGGAAATGCTCGAGCGCGCAGTCAAGGCCATTCGCAAGGGCACCCAGCCCAACCTGGAACAGCCACTGGGCGGCGGCCCGGAGATCAACCTGCGCCTGCCGGCGCTGATCCCCGAAGACTACCTGCCAGATGTGCATGCCAGGCTGATCCTGTACAAACGCATTGCCTCGGCGGCTGACGAAGAGGGCCTCAAGGACCTGCAGGTCGAAATGATCGACCGCTTCGGCCTGCTACCGGAACCCACCAAGAACCTCATGCGCCTGACGTCGCTCAAGCTGCAGGCGGAAAAGCTCGGCATCAAGAAAGTCGATGCCGGCCCCAATGGCGGCAAGCTCGAGTTCGAGGCTGAAACCCCTGTAGACCCGCTGACCTTGATCAAATTGATTCAGGGCCAGCCCAAACGCTACAAGTTCGAAGGCGCGACCCAGTTCCGCTTCCTGGTGCCGATGGAGCGCCCGGACGAACGCTTCAACACCCTGGAGGCGCTGTTCGAGCGCCTGACCCCACAGCCTGCCTAAGGAAGATTCATGCGTGCCATCCGTTGCCTGACCCTGCTGCTGGCGCTGTTCGCGCCAGCCGCCTTCGCCGAAGGCCTGTATCAGGTAGAAATGATTCTGGTGCGGCAGAACAGCGTGCCCGCCTTTACCAGCCCGTTCGCACCGGAAGACTGGAGCGGCGGTGCTGCGCGCCTGCACAAAGACGCCGAGCAACGCCCGGCGCTGGAAGACGAAGCCACCCGCCTGGAAGCGACCGCAGACTACACCGTGCTGATGCACAAGGCCTGGCGGCAACAGGTGGGCGACCAACCCAGCCGCATCGCCCTGGGCGAAGGCAACGAGCAATTCGGCCATTTCCCTATCGAAGGCAACCTGAGCATTGCCCAAGCGCGCTTTATCGCGGTGGAGGCCAACTTCTGGGTCAACCAGCTGGATGGCAACGGCAGCGTGCTGCAAAGCGAGCAGTTCAAGCAAAGCAACAGTAACGTCAAAGGTGGGCAGCTGACCTTCCTCGACGGTGGGCACCTGGCGGTGCTGCTGAAGATCACGCCACCGGGCACGCCGAAAATGCCGGCCATGGACCCGGAGATGATGGAGCAGTAAGCGCATGAAGCCAGATGCCGTCGAGTTGGTGAATCAATACCCGAACTGGACCCAGTCGTTCAGCAAGGCCACCCTGCAGCGCGCAGAACGCTATGCCGATGAAGGCCGGGTAGAACTGGACGCTATCTATCGCCAGACCATCACCGCCCGGTGCGAAGGCAGCGGCGACAATGTCTACCAGCAAACCATCGAACTGCACATTGCAGGCGGCCGCTGCCACGTCGAGGGTGAGTGCGACTGCCCGGTACGCCAAAACTGCAAGCATTGCGCTGCGGTACTGTTCACCCTCAGCGGCCCCACCATCAGTACCGAGCCTGTGCAAAGCCCGCCGGGTACGCTGTCGGCCGAACTGCAGCACTGGCTCAGTGGCCTGGAGCAGCCGCCGGCCCAGACCGGCGCAGCCGATGACAAACGCGGGCGCATGGTCTGCTACCAGCTGCAACTGACCGATACTGCCGGCTGCACGCTGCTGGTGCGCAAAGGCACACGCAGCGAGGACGGCATCCGCTTCAGCCGGGTGCAGTCGCTTTACGATTTTCTCTACGAGCCGCCGCGCTTCGTCACCGACCAGGACACGCGCATCCTGCGCCTGCTTGCGGCATTGAACCAGGGGGCCGGCCAGGACCGCGGCTACCAACTCAAAGGCCAGGAAGGCGGGGAACTGTTCCAGCGCGCACTGGAAACCGGGCGCATGCTGTTCGACGTCAACATGCCCCTGCTGCACGAAGGCCCGACGCGCCCAGCCGAGTTCCGCTGGGTACGCCAGGGCAATGGCAACTACCGCGGGCTGTGGTACAGCGGTGAGGAACCGCTGCGCTGCGTCATCCCGCTGCTGCCGCTGTACTACTTCGATGTGCAGGCGCAAGAGGTGGGCAAGGTCGAACACACCCTTGACCCGCATGTGGCCGTGCAACTGACCATCGCCCCCGATGTGCCGGAACACCTTGTCGTCCCCCTGAGCCACAAGCTCAATGCCCTGAGCCACAAGGTGCCGACCCCAGCCCCCGTGCGAGAGCAAGTGATCGAGGACATACAGCCACAGGCCCTGCTGGCCCTCGGCAGCCTCGAGTACACCGCCTACATGCCGAAAACCGGGCGCATGCAACGGCAGATGCAACATCGCGCCGCATTGGCATTCGACTATGACGGCCTGCAAGCCAGCGGTAGCGACGACAAGCCGCTGACCCGCCTTGCAGGCAACACCAGCCAGCGCATCCGCCGCCAGCCCCAGGCTGAACAAGCCCTGCGCAAGGTGCTGCGGGACTTCGGCTTCAGGCCTGCAACCCGGCAGAGCAAGGCATTGCCCGACAGTGCCGGGGAAATGTATCAACTGCCCGACGACGAAGCCTGGCTGCACTTTGCCCGCGAAGGCCTGCCCCGCCTGCGCGAAGCCGGCTGGGCCATCGATACCCACCGCGATTTCGCCTTCGACCTGCAAGAGGTGGAAGACTGGTACGCGACCATCGACGAAGCGCCGGGTCATGAATGGTTCGACCTGGAACTGGGCATCGTGGTCGATGGCCAGCGCCATAGCCTGTTGCCGATCGTGCTGCAATTGCTGCGCAGCAGCCCAGAGCTGTTACGCCCCAGCGAACTGGCCCGGCGCAGTGATGACGAGCACCTGCTGATCGACCTGAACCGCGGCCGCCTGGATGCCCCGCCCCTGCGCGTCGCCCTGCCCTATGGCCGTATCAAGGCGGTGATGGGCACCCTGGGCGAGCTGTACCTGCACGAAGGCAGCGTAGGCCCGGCCCTGCGCCTGGACCGCGCCGACGCCGCGCGCCTGAACCAGATCGAAGGCATGCCGCTGCATTGGCAAGGTGGCGAGCATGTGCGCGACCTGGGGCGCCGCCTGCGTGACGCGCGTGACCTGCAGGTCGCACCGCCAGTCGCGCTGCGGGCCAGCCTGCGCGCCTACCAGCAGCAAGGCCTGAACTGGCTGCAGGCCCTGCGCGAAATAGGTACCGGCGGCATTCTGGGCGACGACATGGGCTTGGGCAAGACCCTGCAAGCCTTGGCTCACCTGCTGCTGGAAAAGGAAAGCGGGCGCCTCGTCAGCCCAGCCCTGGTCGTGATGCCGACCAGCCTGATACCCAACTGGCTGGACGAAGCCGCACGCTTCGCCCCCGACCTGCGTGTACTGCCCCTGCACGGGCCAGGGCGCAGCAAGCATTTTGCCAAGCTGGGCGACTACGACCTGGTCCTCACCACCTATGCGCTGCTGCCCCGCGACCTGCAGCACCTGCGCGCGCACGCGTGGCACTTGCTGGTGCTGGACGAGGCACAGAACATCAAAAGCAGTACCAGCAAGGCGGCCCTGGCCGCCTGCGAACTGCAGGCCACCCAGCGTCTGTGCCTGACCGGCACGCCGATGGAAAACAACCTGGGCGAACTGTGGTCGATCTTCCACTTCCTGATGCCCGGCTGGCTGGGTGAACTGAAGCGCTTCAACCAGGACTACCGCACGCCGATCGAGCGCCACGGTGACAGCGAGCGCATGGCCCACCTGGCCAACCGCGTCCGGCCGTTCCTGTTGCGCCGCACCAAGGAGCAGGTGGCCACCGAGCTGCCGGCCAAAACCGAGATGGTGCACTGGGTCGAGCTCAGCGACGCCCAGCGCGACACCTACGAAGCGGTACGCGTGGCCATGGACAAGAAAGTCCGCGATGAAATTGCCCGCAACGGTGCCGCGCGCAGCCAGATCGTGATCCTCGACGCGCTGCTCAAGCTGCGCCAGGTGTGCTGCGACCTGCGCCTGGTAAAAGGCGTGGAGAGCAAGGGTAACCAGGCCGACAAGGGCAAGCTGGGGGCACTGCTGCAAATGCTCGATGAGCTGCTCAGCGAAGGCCGCCGGGTACTGCTGTTTTCGCAGTTCACGTCGATGCTTGCACTGATCGAGCAGGAACTGCAAAAGCGCCAGATCCGCTACAGCCTGCTCACCGGCGATACCCGCGACCGGCGTACGCCGGTGCAGCAGTTCCAGCAGGGTGACAGCGAGGTGTTCCTGATCAGCCTGAAGGCCGGTGGCGTGGGCCTGAACCTGACGGCGGCAGACACGGTGATCCACTTCGACCCCTGGTGGAACCCGGCCAGCGAAAACCAGGCCACCGACCGCGCCTACCGTATAGGCCAGGACAAACCGGTGTTCGTGTTCAAGCTGATTACCCGCGGCACGGTGGAAGAGAAAATACAGGCACTGCAGCAGGAGAAGGCCGCGCTGGCGGCGAGCCTGCTCGATGGCGGCCAGGCTGGGCAGTGGCGGCTGGGGGATGAAGAGATCGATGCCCTGTTTGCACCGTTGCCAGGCAAGCGTGGGCGCTGATGCCCTCGGGTCGGCCGTGAGGGTTGGCTGGCAGTGAGGCCGAGCGCCGCGCGGGCGGCGATCTCACTGGCAACCAGCAACCCGCTCCAGCGGCGACAAGTCAGTCGACCAGCTGCGCCTCTTTCAACGCGCCCAACGCCGCCAGCCAGCGTGGCTGCTGGCGATAGTCGGTACGTGCAAAGCCCTGCCCGCGCATCCGGGCGATACGCGGCGAGGGCCTGACCTGCATGCGCTGCGCTGCGCTCAGTGCCAGCTCTGCCGCCGCGCGGTCATTGCAAACCAGGCCCATGTCGCAGCCGGCAGACAATGCCGCCTCGATACGGCTGGCCGCATCGCCCACCACATGGGCACCGGCCATCGACAGGTCATCACTGAAGATCACCCCGTCAAAGCCCAGCTCGCCACGCAGAATGTCCTGCAGCCAGCGGCGCGAGAAGCCGGCCGGCTGGTCGTCCACCTGCGGGTAGATGACATGCGCCGGCATCACCGCCGCCAATTGCCCGCTCAGGCGGCTGAACGGTACAAGGTCGGCCTGGCGCAGTTGCGCAAGGCTGCGCTCATCGGTGGGAATGGCCACGTGCGAATCGGCCTCGGCCCAGCCATGCCCCGGGAAGTGCTTGCCGCAGGCCGCCATGCCGGCGGCATTCATGCCGCGGATGAACGCCCCGGCCAACTGCGTCGCACGCAGCGGGTCGCCCTCGAAGGCGCGGCTGCCCACCACGGCACTGCGCTGGTGATCAAGGTCAAGCACCGGAGCGAAGCTCAGGTCCAGGCCCACTGCCAGCACTTCGGTCGCCATCAGCCAGCCACACTGCTCGGCCAGGTATTCAGCGTTGTCGTTGTCGGCCAGCGCGCGCATGGCGGGCAGGCGCACAAAGCCCTGGCGCAGGCGTTGCACACGGCCGCCCTCCTGGTCCACCGCCAGAATCAGATCGGGGCGTATGGCGCGGATGGATGCGCATAGCTCACGCACCTGGCGCGGGCTGTCGATATTGCGGGCGAAGATGATCAGGCCGGCCACTTCGGGCTGGCGCAGCAGGTGACGGTCTTCGGCGGTCAGCCATTTACCGGCGATGTCCACCATCAGGGAGCCTTGCAGACTGACGGTCATGGGTATTCCTTAATTGAAGACTGAACAGAAGCGGCGCTAGCTTAGCCCAAGCGCCCCGCCGCGCCCAGCCTTCAGGCCTTGGCCGTGGCGGCGCTGCTCTTGGTGCGTGGGCGCAGTTGTGCAGTGGCCATGGCCGGGTCGGTGACGCCACTGTCGGCCCGCATGCCGGCCGCCAGGAACGGCACCATCAGGCGCATGACCTGTTCGATGGACGTATTGATACCGAAGTCGGTTTCGGCGATGGCCCGCAGGGCCTTGATGCCGGACATGCTGAACGCGGCCGCCCCCAGCATGAAGTGCACGCGCCAGAACAGCTCCAGCGGCGGAATACGGGGAGCCGCCTCGTTGACCAACAGCATGTAGCGGCGGAACACCTTGCCGTACATGTCTTCCAGGTAGCGCCGCAAGTGCCCTTGGCTCTGGCTGAAGGCAAGGCCCAGCAGCCGCATGAAGATCGACAGGTCGTTGTTGCTGCGCGGCTGCACGGCCAATGCCTGCTCCACCAGCATTTCCAGCAGCTCTTCCAGGCTTGGCTTGTGCTCGGGCTTGGCCTGGCGGCGTTCCAGTTCACGCTCGAGGCTGGCGCAGAACGGGCCCAGGAAGCGCGAGAACACAGCCTGGATAAGCGCTTTTTTGGAACCGAAGTGATAGTTGACCGCCGCCAGGTTGACCCCGGCCTTGCTGGTAATCAGCCGCAGCGAGGTTTCAGCGAACCCCCTTTCCGCGAACAGCTGCTCGGCAGCATCGAGAATGCGTTCAACGGTTTCCGATTGGGCCATGACTACTCCGACTACTCCGCCAGACAAACAGTTGTTTGAAACATACGTTTCAGCCCTGCATCTGTCAAGGCTCGGTGACCGGGCGGTCGCCGTTGGAAAACAGCGCGCGTCATGCCTCCGGGAGGGGGCGTTCGACTTTTCTTGCAACGTGTGGCTTGAAGCTTATCCAGTACTGTATATAATCCCAGTCACTGTACAAAAAGCCAGAGCGCCCAACATGCTGAAACTGACGCCACGCCAAGCCGAAATTCTCGCGTTCATCAAGCGTTGCCTGGAAGACAACGGTTTCCCGCCCACACGTGCCGAGATCGCTCAGGAACTGGGCTTCAAATCGCCCAACGCTGCCGAAGAACACCTCAAGGCCCTCGCCCGCAAGGGTGCCATCGAAATGACCCCAGGTGCATCCCGCGGCATCCGCATCCCGGGCTTCGAAGCCAAGGCCGATGAAAGCGGCCTGCCCATCATCGGCCGTGTGGCTGCCGGTGCACCGATCCTTGCCGAGCAGCACATCGAGCAATCGTGCAACATCAACCCCGCGTTCTTCCACCCCCAGGCCGACTATTTACTGCGCGTGCACGGCATGAGCATGAAGGACGTCGGTATCCTGGACGGCGACCTGCTGGCAGTACACACCTGCCGTGAAGCACGCAACGGCCAGATCGTGGTGGCCCGCATCGGCGACGAAGTGACCGTCAAGCGCTTCAAGCGCGAAGGCAGCAAAGTCTGGCTGCTGGCCGAAAACCCCGAATTCGCCCCTATCGAAGTCGACCTGAAAGAACAGGAACTGGTGATCGAGGGCTTGAGCGTCGGCGTCATTCGCCGCTGATCCAGGAGGCGTCATGCAGCAGTTCATTCACGTACCCGAGCAAGCCCAGTTGCCGTTGTTCGAAGCATTCCTTGCCCAACCCGTACTTCCTGGCTTAAAGGCCAGCGAACTGGCACGCAAGCACAGCGACCCCGAGCTTTTCAGCGAACTGTCGCTGCGTGGCGCCCAAGGGCACTGCCAAAACCTGCTGGCACCCGTACTGCGTGAGCTGAGCGAAGAAGACGAAACCCGCTGGCTGACCCTGATCGCGCCGCCGTCGAGCCTGACCCAGGCCTGGCTGCGCGACGCAGGCCTCAACCGTGAACGGATCCTGCTGCTGCAACCCCGTAGCAATCAGAGCCCATTGCAGCTGGCCTGCGAAGCCCTGCGCCTGGGCCTTAGCCACACAGTGGTCAGCTGGCTGGGTAGCGTGAATGCTACTGCCCGCCAGCAACTGCTACGGGCAGCCACTACCGGAAATGCACAAAGCCTGAACATCCGCCTCGGCTGATGTTCAGGCTTTGCCTGTTACTTCAAAACGCCAGGCACCTGCTGCACCCTCAGGGTTCAGTGCAGCACCCGCGGCCCTTCATCACGCTCAGCCTCACCTTCCATCAGGCGACCCGCCATCTGCACACCCACGCTGAGCATGGCCTTGGCCACTTCAACATGCTGACCCTGCAGAAATACCTTGGCGTCTTCCGAGAAATCCAAGGTTACCAGTGAGCCTTCATCCTCGGCGCGACGCAGTTCGATGCGGCCATCAGGCAACTCGACAATTTCCAGAAAAGACGTAGACATAAATGGCAGTTCTCCGCGAAAGGCCAGTATTGTATCAGCCGTTGCCGCAATCAGCACTCACTCAACGCGTCGCGAAAACGCCTGACCAGGCCTTTGAGGTTATTGCGCCAGCTTTCCAGCTCGGCACGGGACAACGCTGGTTGCTCGGGCTCGTCAAGGTTCACGGCTTGGATCAGCGGCTGAGTAACATCGGTTTTTGGCGCTTTCCTGGCGACAGGTGGTCGGAACAAATCGGCATAAGCACTGAGCATTTGCGCCAGCCACGTTTCACGCTGGCGCGCCAGCTCCAGCAGCTCGGCCACCTCGGGGATGGCAATACCGTTCAGGCTGTCGTCGGCCAGCGCCTGCTCCACAGTTGCCACCACCGGCAGGCGGTAGAAAGCACCAATTTCATGGCACATGCCCAGTAGCGCGCCGTACAGGTGAAACAGCGCCGACTCGCGCTCGGCCTGTACCAGGCCCTGGGCATTCATGGCCTGGCTTTGCTCGGCCTTGGCCATGGCCTCGAGGGCGAGGCCGGCAAAGAACAGTTTCTGGTTGGTGCGGGTGTAGGTTTCCTGGGCCATTTCTGTGCCCTCCCTTCAGGCTGCAAGGCAAGTTTCTGCATCATAAATGATTGGGGCCGCTAAGCGGCCCCAATTACAGCACTGAAGGCTCAGCGCTTGTCTTCTACCTTCCACGCGCCACCGTCGTAGAACGCCTTCCAGCCGGTAGGCTTGCCATCAACCTCGGACTGCACGTACTGCTCCTTGGTCTTGCGGCTGTAGCGGATCACTGCAGGGCGGCCGTCCGGGTCCTTCTGCGGCGCATCGCACAGGAAGTGATACTTCGGGTCGATCTCGTGCTTGTGCGGCACGATTTCCATGACCAGTGGTGCCCGGGTTTCGCGGTTCTTGGGGAACTGGCTGGCCGCCAGGAACAACCCCGAGGCGCCATCGCGCAGCACGTAGGTGTCGTCCACCTTCTCGCACTTGAGCTCAGGCATGTCCACCTTGTCCATCTTCGGTGGCGCTGCCTCACCGCTTTTCAGCAGTTTGCGGGTGTTCTTGCAAGCCGGGTTGGTGCAGCCGAAGAACTTGCCGAACCGGCCGGTCTTCAGTTGCATCTCGCTACCGCACTTGTCGCATTCCAGGCTTGGCCCTTCGTAACCCTTGATGCGGTAGTTGCCTTCTTCGATTTCGTAGCCAGGGCAGTCCGGGTTGTTACCGCAGATATGCAGCTTGTGCTTCTCATCCAGCAAGTAGGCATCCATCGCCGTGGCGCAGATCGGGCAACGGTGCTTGCCCAACAGCACCCGCGACTCGGACTCACCCTCGTCGTCCGCAGCGATTTCATCGCCGGGCACCAGGTTGACGGTCGCCTTGCAACGCTCTTTCGGCGGCAGGCTGTAGCCAGAGCAGCCAAGGAATACCCCAGTGGAAGCAGTACGAATCATCATTGGCCGGCCACATTCCTTGCACGGAATGTTGGTCATGGTCGGCTGGTTGGCGCGCATGCCGTCTTCGCTCGACTCGGCCGTCTGCAGCTTCTTGCTGAAGTCGCCATAGAACTCGTCGAGCACGTTCTTCCAGTCACGCTCGCCCTGGGCCACGTCGTCGAGGTTCTCTTCCATGTCGGCGGTAAAGCCGTAGTCCATCAGGTTGGAGAAGCTTTCCGACAGGCGCTCGGTGACGATGTCGCCCATTTTCTCGGAGTAGAAGCGGCGGTTGTGCAGGGTCACATAACCACGGTCCTGGATGGTGGAAATGATCGCCGCGTAGGTCGACGGGCGACCGATGCCGCGCTTTTCCATTTCCTTTACCAGGCTGGCTTCGGTGAAGCGTGCCGGCGGCTTGGTGAAGTGCTGGCTCGGGTCGATCTGCAGCAACTTCAGTGCTTCGCCCTGGACCATTTCCGGCAGTACGTCGTCTTCACCCGGTTTGCTCTGCTGTGGCAGCACACGGGTATAACCGTCGAACTTCAGGATACGGCCCTTGGCGCGCAGCTCGAAATCGCCGGCAGCCACGGTGACACTGGTAGACAGGTACTGCGCCGGCGGCATCTGGCAAGCCAGGAACTGGCGCCAGATCAGCTCGTACAGGCGCTCGGCGTCGCGCTCCATGCCACTGAGCTTGGTCGGGTGTGTATTCACGTCCGACGGGCGAATCGCTTCGTGCGCTTCCTGGGCGCCTTCTTTGCTGCCGTAGACCAGCGGTGCATCCGGCAGGTACTGCTTGCCGAACTCACGCTCGATGTAGCTGCGGGCCATGTCCAGGGCATCGGCCGACAGGTTGGTCGAGTCGGTACGCATGTACGTGATGTAGCCAGCTTCGTACAAGCGCTGGGCCATCATCATGGTCTTCTTCACACCGAAGCCCAGGCGGTTGCTGGCGGCCTGCTGCAGGGTGGAGGTAATGAACGGCGCCGACGGCTTGCTGCTGGTCGGGCGGTCTTCGCGCTTGACCACGCTGTAGCTGGAAGCCTTGAGCTTCTCCAGCGCGGCCATGGCCTGGGCTTCGTTCAGCGGCTTGAACGCCTCGCCATTTTCGCGCGCCACTTCGAAACGCACCTTGGCGTTTTTCGCGGTGCCGAGGTCGGCGTGGATTTCCCAGTATTCTTCGGGGATGAACGCGCGAATTTCACGCTCGCGCTCTACCACCAGCTTGACCGCTACCGACTGCACGCGACCGGCAGACAGGCCACGGGCAATCTTGGCCCACAGCAGCGGCGACACCATGTAGCCAACCACACGGTCAAGGAAACGCCGAGCCTGCTGGGCGTTGACCCGGTCGATGTCCAGCTCGCCCGGTTGCGAGAAGGCTTCCTGAATCGCCTTCTTGGTAATTTCGTTGAACACCACGCGCTTGTAGCGGGCGTCGTCACCCCCAATGGCCTCGCGCAGGTGCCAGGCAATGGCTTCCCCTTCGCGGTCCAAGTCGGTTGCGAGATAGATGGTGTCGGCATCCTTGGCCAGGCGGCGCAGCTCTTCGATCACCTTTTCCTTGCCAGGCAGGATCTCGTACTTGGCTTTCCAGCCGTGGTCGGGGTCGACACCCATGCGCGACACCAGTTGGCGACGGGCCTTTTCCTTGGGTGAAAGCGCCGGGGCCTCACCCGCAGCCTTACCACGCTTGGCGGCCGGCTCTTTGCTTGCGCTGGCCGAACCGCTGGTGGGGAGGTCTCGGATATGGCCGATACTCGACTTCACCACGTACTGGTTGCCCAGGTACTTGTTGATGGTCTTGGCCTTGGCCGGGGATTCCACAATGACCAGCGATTTGCCCATGGATCGGAGTATTCCTGAATCTGAAGATGAAAAACGCGTCAGGTGCCGACACGCGGCACCGCTATATATAGTGGCAAAAGTGTGAGGTCAAGTTCGAACGATCATGCGTGCGAGTTGCCCAGCAACCCGGGCAGCCCCTCTTCGGCCTTGACCAAAGCAAAGCGTGGCACCTGCTCGCCGTCAACCTCGACGGACTCCTGGAACATCGAAAGTGGCCTCACCCAGAAGCTGTAGTCACCATACAGGCACTGGTAGAAAACCATCCACTCTTCGCTCTCGGAGTGCCGCGCAACGCTGAAGACACGGTACTCAGGCCCTTTGTAATGCCGGTAGACGCCTGGCTGTATCTGCATGTTGCACACCCTCCTGAATAAAACCTGAAAAAACAAAACCGGGGCACAAGGCCCCGGTTGCTGTCCAGCGGCGCGATCAGACGCGTTCGAAGACAGTGGTGATACCTTGGCCGAGGCCGACGCACATGGTCGCCACCCCCAGGGTACCGCCATTTTGCTTCATGACATTGAGCAGGGTGCCGGAAATACGTGCCCCAGAGCAACCGAACGGGTGCCCCAAAGCGATGGCGCCGCCGTGCAGGTTAACCTTCTCATCCATCTTGTCGAGCACTTTCAAATCTTTCAGCACTGGCAAGGCCTGCGCAGCGAAGGCTTCGTTGAGCTCGATGAAGTCGATGTCTGCCATGGTCAACCCGGCACGCTTGAGGGCTTTCTGGGTCGATGGCACCGGGCCGTAGCCCATGATCGCCGGGTCCACACCTGCCACCGCCATCGAGCGGATTACCGCCAACGGCTGTATACCCAGGTCCATGGCGCGCTGGCCAGACATGACGATCATGCACGACGCGCCGTCGGTGATCTGCGACGAAGTACCGGCCGTAACCGTGCCCCCTTTGGGGTTGAATGCCGGCTTGAGCGACGCCAGGCCTTCGAGGGTGGTTTCCGGGCGAATGGTTTCGTCGTAATCGAACACCTTCAGGAAGCCGTTCTCGTCGTAGCCCTGCATCGGGATGATTTCATCCTTGAACTTGCCTTCGACCGTAGCCTTGTGGGCCAACTGGTGCGAACGCAAGCCAAACAGGTCCTGCTGCTCACGGGTGATGCCATGCATCTTGCCGAGCATTTCTGCAGTGAGGCCCATCATCCCGGAAGCCTTGGCGGCATGCAAGGACAGGTGCGGGTTAGGGTCCACGCCGTGCATCATGCTGACATGGCCCATGTGCTCCACGCCGCCGACCACGAACACATCGCCGTTGCCGGTCATGATGGCCTGGGCGGCAGTGTGCAGCGCGCTCATCGACGAGCCGCACAGGCGGCTGACGGTTTGCGCAGCGGAGGTGTGCGGGATCTGCGTCATCAGCGAAGCCATGCGGGCGATGTTCCAGCCCTGCTCCAGGGTCTGGTTGACGCAGCCCCAGATCACGTCCTCGACCTCTTTGGGGTCGACCTTGCCGTTGCGCTCCAGCAGCTTGCTGATCAGGTGCGCCGACATGTCTTCGGCGCGGGTGTTGCGGTGCATGCCACCCTTGGAGCGGCCCATCGGCGTGCGACCGAAGTCGACAATCACCACGTCTCTTGGATTCAGGCTCATATCAAATCTCTCGCTCTAGCTCGTTGACCGCTCAGTTGAAGAAGCGCTGGCCATTCTTGGCCATTTCGCGCAGCTTGGCGGTCGGGTGGTACAGCGGCCCCAGGTCGGCATAGCGATCGGCCAGGGCAACGAATTCGGCGACACCGATCGAGTCGATGTAGCGCAGCGCACCACCGCGGAAGGGAGGGAAACCAATGCCGTAGACCAGCCCCATGTCGGCTTCGGCAGCGGTCTCGACGATGCCGTCTTCCAGGCAGCGCACGGTCTCCAGGCACAGCGGCACCATCATCCAGTTGACGATGTCTTCATCGGTGACTTCACGCTGCTCGAACACGATCGGCTTGAGCACGTCGAGCACGGTAGCGTCGAACACTTTCTTCGGCTTGCCACGCTTGTCGGTTTCGTAGGCGTAGAAACCCTTGCCATTCTTCTGCCCCAGGCGGTTGGCCTCGTACAGGGCATCCACCGCCGAGCGGCGCTCGTCCTTCATGCGGTCAGGGAAACCTTCGGCCATCACGTCACGGCCGTGGTGGCCGGTGTCGATGCCTACCACGTCCATCAGGTAGGCCGGGCCCATTGGCCAGCCGAACTTTTCCATGACCTTGTCGATTCGCACGAAGTCGACACCGGCGCTGACCAGCTTGGCAAAGCCGCCGAAGTACGGGAACAGCACGCGGTTGACCAGGAAGCCCGGGCAGTCGTTGACCACGATCGGGTTCTTGCCCATTTTCTTGGCATAGGCCACGGTGGTGGCCACAGCCACTTCACTGGACTTCTCGCCACGGATCACTTCCACCAGCGGCATCATGTGCACCGGGTTGAAGAAGTGCATGCCGACGAAGTTTTCCGGGCGCTTGAGCGCCTTGGCCAGCAGGTTGATGGAGATGGTCGAAGTGTTGGAGGCCAGGATCGCATCGTCCTTGACCTGCCCTTCCACTTCCGCCAGCACCGCCTGTTTGACTTTCGGGTTCTCGACCACGGCCTCGACCACGATGTCGACATTGGCAAAGTCGCCATAGGACAGGGTCGGGCGAATGGCATTGAGCGCCTCGGCCATCTTGGCCGGGGTCAGGCGGCCCTTTTCGACGCGGTTGCCAAGCAGCTTGGAGGCCTCGTTCAAGCCCAGCTGGATGGCTTCCTCGCGGATGTCCTTCATCAGGATCGGGGTGCCCTTGACCGCGGACTGGTAGGCGATGCCGCCACCCATGATACCGGCGCCAAGCACGGCAGCCTGCTTCACGTCGTGGGCGATTTCGTCGTGCGCCTTGGCCTTGCGCTTGAGCTCCTGGTCGTTCAGGAACAGTCCGATCAGGCTCTCGGCAACCGAGGTCTTGGCCAGTTTGGCAAACCCGGCCGCTTCGACTTCCAGCGCCTTGTCGCGGCCGAAGTTGGCGGCCTTCTGAATGCTCTTGATGGCTTCGACCGGGGCCGGGTAGTTCGGCCCGGCCTGCCCGGCAACGAAGCCCTTGGCAGTTTCGAACGCCATCATCTGTTCGATGGCGTTGAGCTTGAGTTTTTCCAGCTTGGGTTGGCGTTTGGCCTTGTAGTCGAGCTCGCCGCTGATGGCGCGCTTGATCAGGTCGATGGCGCCAGCCTGCAGCAGCTCGGGCGCAACCACGGCATCGACGGCGCCGACTTTGAGGGCTTCTTCGGCGCGGTTTTCCTTGCCGGCAGCGATCCACTCGATGGCGTTGTCCGAACCGATCAGGCGCGGCAGGCGCACGGTGCCGCCAAAGCCCGGGTAGATGCCCAGCTTGACTTCCGGCAGGCCGATCTTGGCGCTGCTGGACATGACACGGTAATCGGCGGCAAGGCACATTTCCAGGCCGCCACCCAGGGCGATGCCATTGATGGCCGCGACGGTCGGCACTTCGAGGTCTTCGAAGGCGTTGAAGATGCGGTTGGCTTCCAGGTTGCCGGCGACCAGTTCGGCCTCGGGCAGCTTGAAGTTGTCGACGAACTCGGTGATGTCGGCGCCGACGATGAACACGTCCTTGCCACTGCTGACGATGACGCCCTTGACCGAGGCGTCGGCCTGGATGGCGCCTACGGCCTCGCGCAGCTCGTTCAGGGTCAGGCGGTTGAACTTGTTGACGGACTCACCCTTGAGGTCGAACTTGAGCTCGACGATGCCACTTTCAAGAGCCTTAACCGTGATGGCTTTACCTTCGTAAATCATCAACTGATCTCCACGATATGGAAGCTGAACTGTACACGCCGATCGCTGCAGCGGAAGCAGGCCTAGCTGCCCCGCCCAGGCACACCCGTCAGCGCGCTAGTCGGAAGTATGGCTTGGCGTGGTGACATACAAACGCTCAATTCATACGCCCGTTTGATTTGGGTGTGCACACATTCTCCGAAAAGATCTGCGTTGTCAAATGCTCACGAGCACGAAGAAAACGCGACTTTGCGGTCATTTTGTACCGTGCGCGCAGCAAACCATGATGACAGTGATCACCGGTCATTCATGCCAGCGATCGACCCGCGGGATTGCACAGGCGCTGCACATTTTCGCTTGCGCGCCGACCGGGTATGGCTACACTGCCACTTGCGTGAATGAATCCCCGGCCTGCCTGGCCTTTTCTGCGAAAGCAGAACGCAAAGCGGCGACTTGGCACCCCACCCCTTCAGGGGTACGCCAAGCCGCCGCTTTGTCGTTGTAGGAGCGGCATTGTGTCTTGAGAGGGGATTAGACCTGGTCATTCACCGCTCCCACAGGTGAATCGCGCAGGCTTTTCAAATTTTGAGAAAGACAATTGCTCCTAAAGGGATCGTGTTTAGCTGAACTCAGGCGAGGGTTTCGAGGACGTAGGCAACATCCTGCAATACAGCCATATCGCCCCGTTCAGTCCAGTACAACGCGATCATTCGGGCATCGGCCTCTACCTTGTAAACGCTCGCCGGCAAGCGCGCCAGCGCCTCCACGAAACGCGGGTCTTCGCAGGGTTCGCGGTACTGGTTCCACCACACCCCCGGGCTGACCTGCCAGTAGCTGAAGCTGTTCTGGTGCCCACGGCGGCGCGCCCGGTGGTACTGCGGGCAAGGACTTGGCGGCTCCTTCTCCAGCCAGTGCGGCCACTGTTGCGGCGCCAGCTGCATGGCCAACCCCATACGTCGGGCCTCCAGGCGCAGCTTCATCTGCTCGCTCTGCTTGTGCGAACTGCGCAACCAGGAAAACGGGCTGAGAATCAGCGCAAGGATTGACACCACCAGCAATACCGTCATATCAGTAGATTCCATAAAGCGTTGCAAATGAGCTGGTTAGCCATTTTTCACGGAAGACCCGCCCGAAAGCGACCATACTTCCTTTATCGCGATTGTCAGGAGTACTGCTCATGCCCTACGAACATTTGTTGGTCGCGGTCGACCTGACCGAAGAATGCGACCCGGTGATCAAGCGCGCCATGGCCTTGGCTGCCCCATCGAACGCCAAGGTATCGCTGGTGCATATCGTCGAGCCAATGGCCATGGCGTTTGGCGGCGATGTGCCGATGGACCTGTCGCAACTGCAACAACAGCAGTTCGACCAGGCCAAAGAGCGCATGGACCGGTTGTTCAACAAGTACCCGGACATTAATCGGGGCGACTCGCACCTGACCTACGGCCAACCTCGCCAGGAAATTCACCAGCTTGCCAAGGAACAACACTGCGACCTGATCGTGGTCGGCAGCCATGGCCGCCACGGCCTGGCGTTGCTGTTGGGGTCCACGGCCAATGACGTGCTGCACGGTGCGCCGTGTGACGTGCTGGCGGTACGCTTGCAGAAGAAAGACTGAGCCGACCTGCTCCGGCCCTATCGCCGGCAAGCCAGCTCCCACAGAGGCACCATGGATTTCAAGCCTTATGGTGTCCCTGTGGGAGCTGGCTTGCCGGCGATAGGGCCGGACTAGGCTAACAACTATCAGCCTTCCAGCTCAGCCCAGCGCTCCACCAGTACATCCAGCTCACCCTGCAAGTTCTCGATCCTGGCCAGCACTGCCGAAGTTTCCGCAATCGGCCGCTGATAGAAGCCCGCCGCATTCACCTCTTCCTGAGCTTCAGCCATGCGCTGCTCCAGCGCGTCGATCTGCCCCGGCAGCATCTCCAGCTCACGCTGCAGCTTGTAGCTGAGCTTTTTCTTCGATGCCTCTTCCACCACCGGCGCAGCAACAGGCGCAGGCTTGGCCTCGACCTTCTCCACCACCGCGCTGTTGAGGGCCGACTTGCCGCCCTTGCTCTCGGTCACGCCCAGCAGCTTCGGCGAGCCGCCCTGGCGAATCCAGTCCTCATAACCCCCTACATACTCGCGCACCTTGCCCTCGCCTTCGAACACCAGGGTGCTGGTGACGACGTTGTCGAGGAAGGCCCGGTCGTGGCTGACGATCAGCACGGTGCCCTTGTAGTTGGACAGCACCTCTTCGAGCAATTCGAGGGTTTCCACGTCCAGGTCGTTGGTCGGTTCGTCGAGCACCAGCAGGTTGGCCGGCTTGCTGAACAGCTTGGCCAGCAGCAGGCGGGCACGCTCCCCCCCCGACAGCGCCTTGACCGGCGTGCGCGCACGCTGGGGGCTGAACAGGAAGTCGCCCAGGTAACTGAGCACATGGCGGTTCTGCCCATCGATCTCGATGAAGTCACGGCCTTCGGCGAGGTTGTCGATTACCGTCTTTTCCAGCTCGAGCTGGTGGCGCATCTGGTCGAAATAGGCCACTTCCAGCTTGGTGCCGCGCTCGACCTTGCCTGAAGTGGGCTCCAGGTCACCGAGCATCAACTTCAGCAAGGTGGTCTTGCCGGTACCGTTGGCACCCAGCAGGCCGATACGGTCTTCGCGCTGCAGGACCATGGAGAAGTCCTTGACCAGCATCGGCCCTTCGGGATGATGGAAACTCACGTTTTCCAGCGCCATGACCTGCTTGCCGGACTTTTCCGCTGCCTCGATCTGGATATTGGCCTTGCCCTGGCGTTCGCGGCGCTCGCCACGCTCTACCCGCAGGGCCTTCAAGGCACGCACGCGACCTTCGTTGCGGGTACGGCGGGCCTTGATGCCCTGGCGAATCCACACTTCTTCCTGGGCCAGGCGCTTGTCGAACAGCGCGTTGGCGGTTTCTTCGGCGGCCAGTGCGGCCTCCTTGTGCACCAGGAAGCTGGCGTAGTCGCCGTTCCAGTCGATCAGGCCGCCACGGTCCAGTTCAAGGATGCGGGTGGCCAGGTTCTGCAGGAACGACCGGTCGTGGGTAATGAACAGCACCGCGCCGTTGAAGCCGCGCAGGGCCTCTTCGAGCCAGGCAATGGCGCCGATGTCCAGATGGTTGGTCGGCTCGTCGAGCAGCAGCAGGTCGGGCTCCGACACCAGCGCCTGGGCCAGCAGCACACGGCGGCGCCAGCCACCGGACAGCTCGGCCAGGGTCTTGTCGGCAGGCAGTTGCAGGCGGCTGAGGGTGCTTTCCACCACCTGCTGCAGGCGCCAGCCGTCGCGGGCTTCCAGTTCGTGCTGAACATGCATGAGCTTTTCCAGGTCATCGTCGCCCTGGATGTTCATGCTCAGGTGGTGGAACTGCGCCAGCAGTTCACCCACGCCGTCGAGGCCGGCCGCGACCACGTCGAACACCGTGCGCTCATCTGCCACCGGCAGTTCCTGCGGCAGTTCGCCGATCTTCAGGCCCGGCGCACGCCAGATTTCCCCGTCGTCGCCCTTCTGCTCGCCCTTGACCAGGCGCAGCATGCTCGACTTGCCGGTGCCGTTGCGGCCGATGATGCACACCCGCTCGCCACGAGCGATCTGCCAGGACACTTTGTCCAGCAGCGGCATGGCGCCGAATGCGAGGGACACATCGCTGAATTTGAGCAGGGTCATGTTGGTCTCCATAAATCGGGCGCGCATTCTACCTGAGTTGGGCCCCCGACGGCAGCTGCCAGGCCAATCGATGCACGCGTGGCGACATCCGGTCGACGTTAATATGCCGATACAAGCACATTGCTTTCACCCGCTGCCGGCAAACGGCTAAGCTAAGGCAATAGCTTCCAACAGTGCTGGCTCCGCCGTCACTTCCCCATGGTTCAACTGCCCGGACGTATCATGCGCAGCCGCCTGTTACAAATTGCTTCCTGCCTGCTGCTGACCGCTGCCACCAGCGCGGCACAGGCCACCGACCTCACCCTGCAGCGCCAGTACTACGACGAGGCCAAGCGCGCGCTGGCCAAAGGCGACAAAGGCCCCTACCTTCGCTATGCCCAGGCCCTGAGTGACTACCCGCTGACCCCGTACCTGGCCTACGACGAGCTCACCGCCCGCCTGAAAAGCGCCAGCAACCAGGAAATCGAGGCGTTCCTCGCCAAGAATGGCGACCTGCCCCAGGCCAACTGGATGAAACTGCGCTGGTTGCGCTGGCTGGCCGAACGCGGCGAGTGGGACACCTTCGTCAAGTACTACGACCCCAAGCTCAATTTCACCGAGCTCGATTGCCTCAACGGCCAGTACCAGCTCAGCCATGGCCTGCGTGCCGAAGGCAACGCCACCGCCGAAAAGCTGTGGAACGTGGGCAAGTCGCAACCTCCCGCGTGCGACACACTGTTCGGCATGTGGGCCGCTGAAGGCCAACTGACCGAGAGTAAGCGCTGGCAGCGCATCAAGCTGGCGGCCCAGGCGCGCAATTACAGCCTGGCCAACAGCCTGATCAATGGCCTGACCACCCTCGGCCCGCAAGGCCGGCTGCTGGTCGACGTGGCACAGAAGCCTGAGCTGCTCAACCAGCCATCGCGCTTTGCCCCGGCCAACGAGGCGATGGCCGATGTGGTCAGCCTGGGCCTGCGCCGCCTGGCGCGCCAGGACCCGGAGCGGGCCATGGCGCTGCTGGACGACTACGCCCAGCGCATGCATTTTTCCCGCGACGAAAAGGTGGCCATCGCCCGCGAAATCGGCCTGACCCTGGCCCGCCGCTACGACCCGCGTGCGCTCGACTTGATGACCCGCTACGACCCTGAGCTGCGCGATAACACCGTCAGTGAATGGCGCCTGCGCCTGCTGCTGCGCCTGGGCCGCTGGGAAGACGCCTACGAGCTGACCCGGCGTCTGCCTCAGGACCTGGCCAGCAGCAGCCGCTGGAAGTACTGGCAAGCGCGCAGCCTGGAGCTGGCACAGCCGAACAACCCGCAGATCCCGCTGCTGTACAAGACCGTGGCGCGCGAGCGTGACTTCTATGGTTTCCTCGCCGCCGACCGGGCCAAGACACCGTACCAACTGAACAACAAACCCCTGTTGCTGAGCCCGCAACTGGTGAAGAAGGTGCGCAATACACCCGGCATCCAGCGGGCGCTGGAATTCCATGCCCGCGGCCAGATCGTCGAAGGCCGCCGCGAGTGGTACCACGTCAGCCGGCACTTCAACCGCGATGAAATGGTGGCCCAGGCGCGCCTGGGTTATGAATTGCGCTGGTACTTCCCGGCCATCCGCACCATCAGCCAGGCCCAGTACTGGGACGACCTGGACATCCGCTTCCCGATGGCCCACCGCGATACCCTGGTGCGCGAAGCCAATGTGCGCGGCCTGCATTCGAGCTGGGTATTCGCCATTACCCGCCAGGAAAGCGCGTTCATGGAAGACGCACGCTCCCCGGTAGGCGCCAGCGGCCTGATGCAACTGATGCCGGCTACCGCCAAGGAAACGGCCCGCAAGTTCAGCATTCCGCTTGCCTCACCGGCACAAGTGCTCAACCCGGACAAGAACATCCAGCTGGGCGCCGCCTACCTGAGCCAGGTGCACAGCCAGTTCAACGGCAACCGGGTCCTGGCCTCGGCAGCCTACAATGCCGGGCCCGGGCGCGTGCGCCAGTGGCTGAGGGGCGCCAAGCACCTGAGTTTCGATGTGTGGGTGGAGTCGATCCCGTTCGACGAAACCCGCCAATACGTGCAGAACGTGCTGTCGTATTCGGTGATCTACGGGCAGAAACTGAATGCACCGCAGCCGCTGGTGGATTGGCATGAGCGGTATTTCGATGACATGTAAGGTTCGCTGAGCCCTTGCCGGCCTGTTCACGGGCAAACCTGTGAACAGGCCGGTGCCAGCACACAGCTATTCCAGGATTTCCACGCCCATCCCGACCTCAAGCCACCCGCTGCCATCCACCGCCAGGTTCTGCCCGAACAGTATATCGCCTTCCTTTTCGCGGAAGGTCCTGAGCGTGGCCATCGGTTCACGGTCTTCACTGCGCTCGCCGGTGGCGGGGTCGATAGTGGTAAAGATGCACCTCACACTCGGTTTGAGCACCCGGAATTCGAGGGTGCCAATGCGGATCCGCTTCCAGCCATCCTCGGCGAAAGGCTCGGCGCCCTGCACCACCAGGTTCGGCCGAAAACGCAGCATCTCCATGGGCCGCCCCACACGGCGGTCAAGCTCGTCCAGCGAGCCCTGGCCGATCAGCAACAAGGGGAAACCATCCGGAAAAGCCGCGCGATCGCTGTTGAAGCCATAACCGTTGGGCAAATAACGGGCACGCTGCTCCGGGCAATGCACCAGGCGCACAGCCTTGCCCAGCCACTCGCTCAGCCAGGCCGCCGCGCCATCGCCGGCGTCTGGCACGCGCAAGGTATCGCGCCAGATCGTCACGCCACGCAGGCCCTCATCGGCAGGTGGCACTGCCACCCTCAGCGAGGAGCGCCCAGGCGCCTGCAACAGCAGCTGGCCGCAGCCGTCATCGTGCGCCGCGATCTGGCCAAGGCGTGGCCAGGCACGCTGGGTCAGGAAGCGTCCGTTTTCTGCCTCGACCACCATCCAGCGCCGGTCACCCTGCAGGCCCAGCAGCCCCACCGGCGAAGCGCGCAGGCTCTGCGCCTGGCACGACTTCACCGGGTATCGGTACAACTCACTCAGAAACATCCCTGCCGCCTCGCGTCTTGGCAAATGCCAAGCTTATACCGGGCAGGCGTGGCGATCACGCGGTGGCCGTATCCAGCAGCAGGCGCTGCTTGACCACGTCGACCAGGCGATCGGGCTGGAACTTGGAAAGGAAGTTGTCGCAACCCACTTTCTTGACCATGGATTCATTGAAACTGCCCGACAGCGATGTGTGCAGCACCACATAGAGTTGGCGCAGCCGCGCATCGCCACGAATCTCGGTGGTCAGGCGGTAACCGTCCATTTCCGGCATTTCGGCGTCGGTGAACACCATCAGCAGCTTTTCACACACGTCCTCGCCTGCATCAGCCCAACCCTTGAGCATGCGCAGTGCCTTCAGGCCATCACTGGCCACATGCAGTTTCATGCCCAACTGGGACAAGGTGTCGCGCAACTGCGCCAGGGCCACACTGGAGTCGTCCACCAGCAGCACCTCGCGGCCTTGCGCCCGTGCCAGCACGGGGTCGGCCAGTTTGTCGCCGGAAACCCGGGCGTTGTAAGGCACGATTTCAGCCAGAACCTTTTCCACGTCGATGACCTCGACCAGTTGCTCATCGACCTTGGTGATGGCAGTCAGGTAATGCTGGCGCCCGGCGCTGGACGGCGGCGGCATGATCGACTCCCAGTTCATGTTGACGATGCGGTCGACCCCTCCTACCAGGAAAGCCTGCACCGAGCGGTTGTATTCGGTGACGATGATGGTGCTTTCGGGCGTGGGTTGCAGCGGGCGCATGCCAATGGCCTGGGACAGGTCGATCACCGGCAACGTCTGCCCACGCAGGTTGACCACACCGCAGACGAACGCATGACGCTGGGGCATCAGGGTGAGCTTGGGCAGTTGCAGCACTTCCTGAACCTTGAACACGTTGATCGCGAACAATTGGCGGCCCGCCAGGCGGAACATCAGGATTTCCAGGCGGTTCTCACCTACCAGTTGCGTGCGTTGGTCTACCGTGTCGAGAATGCCAGCCATTGGAAAGCCCCCAGGCTTGAGTCGAAAAAGGTGAATTGATCTACCCTGTATCGGCGGCTTCCCGCACACCTTGACCCTTGCGGGAAAATGCCGACCCGGCAATTGATATCACTTTACCATCATGCTTTACTGCCGGCACCCCGCTCGAATTCGGCAGCCCGCATCAGGGAAACCCCTAGGGGCAGTCAGGTGAAACCTGATATTCGCGATATCCTTTAGCCATTAATGTGACGCCATTCTCATTGCATGAATGGAGTCAGGCTTTTGCTAGCTATCGTTGCGGCGTGCCCGTCACCTGCGCCTACCCCACGCGCGGGGACCTGATCATGGACACTGCCTTAGCGTTCGATAACGCACTGCAGGGCTTCCTGCTGGATGCCCAGGTACTGCTGACCCAGGCCCAGGAATGCCTGCAGCATCTGGAATTGATCGACAACGATCCAGACGCCTGCCGCTGCCTGGACAGCACCTTGGCCAGCCTCGCCGGGCAGGCCACCCGCCTGGGCGCGCGCGAAGTTGCCCATTACGCCACCGCGCTTCACCAGTTGCTGGCCCCAGCCTGCTACAGCGGCTGCCTGCAGCCAGAGGCATTGCCTGCGATCGAGGCCTGCCTGACCCTGCTGGCCTGGCAACTGGAGTTGCTCGACAGCCGAACCGGGCGGTTGAACCTGGATATCGGCGAGCAACTGGTGCTGCTGGGCGAGCTGGCCAAGGTCGTGCAGCAACCCCTTGCCCCTGCTTGCGCGTCTTGCGATGAAGCAGGCAAAACGTGCGATCACCCGCATGATGTCATGCGCTCCGGCAGCCATGGCAGCCGGTCGTACCGCGCGCATTAACCTGACCAGAAGTGCAACTAACTACATGCACTCAAGCCCTGCGCTGGTCGAACTTGCAAAGTTCGCAAAGTTTCAGGAAGGCCAAGTTGAATCATTACCGCCTTAGTTGCAGCGCGGGTGCGAGCAGCGGGATCCGCGGGTGGCACTTTGCCACCCGGCACCGCCCTGCCAACAGGCGTTTCGGAGCGTCACCCAGCCGCGACCGACACCGTACGAAGTGGTAATATGCGCCCCCACAAACACTTGCAATCACAAAAAAGTTTGCACATCAGGTGCTCGACCAAACAGCGGAAGTACTGCGCCAAAGCCTCTGACCCGCATTGTGCAAGGCCTCTATCAGCAATACTTCAGTGGCTTCCCTATTTATGCTCCCACGCTTGAAATTCTACATGCGTAGCTGCTGCCGCGTTGCCCTGCTGCGCTGGCTGACGGTCGGGCTGTGTGTGGCCTCGCTGATTACCAACCTGATGCTGTACCTGGCCAACCTGGCTATCCCGGCTGGCCTGCTGCTTTTGCAGTTGGCCGCAACGCTGGCCGCCACCCTGCAGTTGCGATTGGGAGCCAGGTCGATCAGCCTGCGGCCGGCTGAACTGGCCGAGCGCATGCTGAAGGTGCAGGAAGACGAGCGGCAACACCTGAGCCGGGAGTTGCACGACGACATTGGCCAATTGCTGACTGCCGCCAAACTGCAACTGCAGTGGCTGAAACGGCGCATGCCGGCCGAGTTGCAGGGCCACTGCGATGCGCTGCACAGCACCCTGGATGACACCCTGGGCACGGTACGCAACGTGTCGAGCCTGCTCAACCCCAGGCAATTGGCGAGTCTTGGGTTGGAAGCCAGCTTGCGCGCGCACTTGGTCCGCACGCTGGGCAGCAGCAGCGTACACTGGAGCCTGGCGTGCAACCAACGTCTGGGCGGCATTGACGATGCAGTGGCCATGGCAGTGTTCCGCATCACCCAGGAAGCAGTCACCAACATGCTGCGCCATGCCCAGGCACACAACCTGGTTGTGCGCCTGCAACGCACCCCTGCCGGGCTGGCGTTGTCGATTCACGACGATGGCCGCGGCTTCGTTCCCGCCCGGCATCCGGCCGAGGCCGGCCAGCGCGGCCTGGCCGGCATGCAGGAGCGGGTAACGGCCTTGCAGGGCAGCCTGCAGATCACCAGCCAGCCTGGCCAGGGTACACGGATAGAAGCGATGTTCCCGTGGCCACCGCGCACCCAGCAACGCGCCAGGAGTACTGTTGCCCATGACCTGTAGATTGCTGCTGGTCGACGACCACTCGCTGATCCGCGCCGGCGTACGTGCGCTGGTTTGCGACATTCCCGGCTACAGCGTGGTCGGTGAGGCCGACGATGGCAGCCAGTTGCTTGAGCAGGTGCGCGCACTGGCGCCGGACATTGTCCTGCTGGACATTTCCATGCGCTCGACCAGTGGCCTGGACGCCCTGACCCAATTGCGGGCCTGCGGCAGCAACTGCAAGGTGCTGATCCTGTCGATGCACACCGATCCGGACCTGATCATGCGTGCCCTGGAAAGCGGTGCCCACGGTTACCTGCTCAAGGACACCAGTGCCACCGAGCTGGAGCAGGCGCTGGAGGCAGTACGCCACGGCGAGCGCTACCTGAGCCCGGCCATCGCCCACACCGTCATCAACCAGGCGCTGCAGCGCAACAGGCCGGGCGCACAGGGCGGCAGCGACCGGCATAACCTCACGGCGCGCCAGCTGGAGATCCTGCGCCTGATCGTGCGCGGCAAGTCGACCCGGGAAATTGCCACTGGCCTTGGCCTGTCGATCAAGACCGTGGAAACCCACCGCTCGCAAATCATGAAGCGCCTGCAAATTCATGACGTGGCTGGCCTGGTACTGTTTGCCGTGCGCGAAAAGATCATCAGCCTGGACGACTGAGCAGCGGCGACCCGGCAGGCAGGTGCAGGCGCAACGCTGCGGGCCGGGCTTCGAAACGCAAGTTGGTAGTCTGCAAGGGCTCGCCATCGAGGTTGAGGTCCAGGCCCTGGGCACTCTTGATCTCGACCCAGGGCAACCTGGCACGGACGAACAGGCCATCACCGGCCAGCAGGTCACGCAACGTGCCCAGCATTTCCTGTGGGGCAGGCAACACGGCGATATCGAGCAAGCCATCATCGACTACCGCATCCGGGCACAGCTCCTGCCCGCCTCCCGCCTGGCGGCCATTGCCGATACCCAGTGCCAGCAGGTCCCCTTGCCAGTGGAAATCCGGCCCTTGCAGCTCGACCGAGGCCGCCTGCAGTTCGCTGAAGCGTGTGAGGCCGGTGAACAGATAGGCCGCGGCGCCCAGGACCTTCTTCAGGTCTTCGGACGTATTGGCCGTGACCTGGCTACCGAACCCGCCGGTGGCCATGTTGAGGAACAGCTGGTCGCCGGCTTGGCCCAGGTCTATGGGCTGTGCCGCCACGTTCAACAAGGCCAGCGCAGCGGCAGGCTCCAGCGGAATGCCGGCAGCCTTGGCAAAATCGTTGGCGGTGCCCAACGGCAGCAATACCAGGCTGGCATCGGTCCCGGCCTGCCCCATGGCCTCGGCCACATCGCGCAGGGTCCCGTCGCCGCCACCGGCGACAATGTGGCTGTAACCTGCCGCCAGCGCCTCGGTCACCAGGCGCTGGGCATCGCCCGCCTCCCAGGTGACCCGCACATCCAGCACCCAGCCACTGTCGCGCATGTCGTGCACGGCATCGCGCAGTTCGTCGTTCATCGCCTGCTTGCCGTGCAGGACCAGCATTGCCTTGCGCGCTTGCATAGGCGCATCTCCCTGAGGTTGACCAACCCTATCTCGACCACGGGCACGCGTGGATCGTTGCATGCCGCATTCAAAAACAGCCAGCGGCGTGTCGCGCGTGGCAGGCGGTGTTCCCTGCAGCAGCGCCGGCTCGGCTGGTAGTGAAGATAATGGCATTTTTTCCACAGCCGACAATGCCCGGCTATGCTGAGTCGAGACACTTTTGACAGGTTTTTGACCCTACAAGCGAATGAGCACAGGCGAGTCAGCATTTTGACTGTGAAATGCCCTGGCTTGCCCGCCACGGACGCACCTCCCGGCCCTCTCCTGCAACCGGCCGACAGGTGCGTCTTGCCCTCTGCAGCCGTCAGCGAGGACCACGGTCATGCGTATTCTCTGGACACTGCCTTACCTGCCTTGGCCGACCACCAGTGGCTGCAAGACTCGCCAGTACCACCTGATCCGGGTACTGGCCCAGCGCGGCCACCGCATCACCTTGTTGGTGCAATCGAAGATACCCCTCAGCGACGCCGCACGCGAGGCACTGGAACCGTACCTCGAACGGCTGATAGTCCTGCCGCGCAGGCCGCTGCATAGCCCGCTGAACCTGCTGGCATCGCCGATCATCGACTACCCCATGCGGGCAATCATCAATGGCCTTTGCGCAGCGTTGCGGCACCGCTTCGAGCAGTTGCTGGAGGAACCTTGGGACGTGATCCAGATCGAGCACAGCTATAGCTTCCAGCCGTTCGAGAAGGCCCTGCAGGCCCGCGGCCTGCCCTTCATGCTCAGCGAACACAACCTGGAGTCGATTACCGGCAGCGCCTGCCATGACCGCCTGCCGTTATGGCTACGCCCGCTCAATGCCTTCGACCGCTGGCGCTACCGGCGCTGGGAACAGCGCGTGCTGGGCCAGCCCACCGAGCTGGTAGCCGTCAGCGCTCACGACGCCGAGCTGATCGGGCAGATCAGCAGGCGCCCGGTGAATGTGGTGGTCAATGGCGTGGAATGTGATTTCTACCAGCAGGTGCAACCGGCGCTGCACAGCCAGCGCCTGCTGTTTGTCGGCAATTTTGAATACGGCGCCAACCTGGAAGCCATCGAGTGGGCGCTGGAAGACATCATGCCGCAGGTGTGGCTGAGCAACCCGGCCGTGCGCCTGGCGATTGCCGGGCATGCGATGCCGGCCAGCTGGAAGCTGCACTGGAATGACCCGCGGATCGAATGGCTCGGCTATCGCCCCGATCTGCGTGAACTGCAAAGCCGCTCAGCCCTGTTTTTCGCGCCGCTGCGCTATGCCGGTGGCTCGAAGGTGAAAATCCTTGAAGCAATGGCTGCCGGCTTGCCGGTCATCAGTACCGGCAAGGGCGTTTCCGGCCTGGCGGTGAACAACGGCGAGCATTACCTGGGCAGCGATGACAGTGATCAACTGGCCCTGCTGATCACCCAGTTGCTCAACCAGCCCTGGCGCATGAGCCAGTTGAGCGCGGCCGGGCGCCAGTTCGCCCGCCAGCGCCACGACTGGAGCGTGGCGGCTCATCAACTGGAAACCGTGCACATGCGCCTGACCCAGGCAGCACCGGTGCCAGGGCCGCTGGCCGATGCCTGGCTGGGGCGTTCAGCCAAGTAGTTCGCTGAAGGGAATGAATGGCACGCTGTCACCCGTTTTCGGCGTGCTGCCTTCGCGCACCTCCACCAGCCCGTCGGCCCAGGCTGCGCTGCGCAGCACACCCGAACTCTGGTTCTTGTAGATGCGCACCTGGCCCTGCTCGATGCGCGCGCGCAGGTATTCGCGGCGGCTACCGGGTTTGGGCCAGTCAAACCCCGCCGGCATGTCGAAACGCAGCGGCGTGACATTGCCCACCCCTTGGCGCCGCAGCAGGTAGGGCCGGGTCAGCAGGCCAAAGGTGACCAGGGTCGAGGCCGGATTACCCGGCAGGCCGATCACCGGCACGCCCTGGTAATGGCCGAAGGTCAGCGGCTTGCCCGGCTTGATCGCCAGCTTCCACAGCGCCAGCTCGCCCGCTTCGCGCAGTGCCGCCCCGAGGTAGTCGGCCTCGCCCACCGACACGCCGCCAGTGGACAGGATCAGGTCGACGTGGCCCAGTCCGGCCAGGCAGGCGCGGGTCTGCGCCAGGTCATCCGGCAGGATGCCGGCATCGACCACCTCGCACCCCAGGCGCTGCAACCAACTGACCAGTAGCCGACGATTGCTGTTGTAGATTTGGCCGGGCCCCAACGGCAGCCCGGGCTCGACCAGTTCGTCGCCGGTGGACAGCACCGCCACTTTGACTTTGCGTACCACCTCGAGCCGGGCGTGGCCCAGGGTCGCCGCCAGACCCAGTTCGATCGGCCCCAGGCGCGTGCCGGCGTTCATCACCTGCTCGCCCTTGCGGGTTTCCTGGCCCTGCGGGCGAATGTTCTGCCCGGCGCGCAGCGCCTCGACGAAACGTACCCGGCCATCCTCCAGCACCTGGGTGTTTTCCTGCATCTCGACGCAATCGGCACCTGCCGGCACCGGGGCGCCGGTAAAGATGCGGGCACAGGTGCCCGGCTGCAGAGGCTGTGGCGCATGGCCGGCGAAGATGCGCTGGCTGACGGGCAACGGCTGGCCCTGCCAGTCGGCCAGGCGCAGGGCATAGCCGTCCATGGCACTGTTCGGCCAGGGCGGCAGGTCGAGCGAGGCCACCAGGTCGGTCGCCAGTACCCGGCCTTCGGCCTCGGCCAGGGGCAGGTTTTCAGTCTCCTGAATCGGTGCCGCCTCGGCCAATGCCAGCAATTGTTCCAGGGCTTGCTCTACCGGCATCAGCGGCCGTGGCTGACTGACCTCAGCCACGGCTGTCACAGGCCATTGCCTGCTTCAGGTGCGGGACAAAGTTGCATGGCCGATGGCGGGCGTCGAGTTGCTCGGCAAGAATGCCGTCCCAACCGGTGCGCACGGCATTGGTCGAGCCCGGCAGGCAGCACACCAGGGTGCCATTGGCCAGGCCGGCCAAGGCCCGCGACTGCACCGTAGAGGTACCGATATCCGGCACGGAGATCTGCCGGAACAACTCGCCAAAGCCATCGACCTGCTTGTCCAGCAGACAGGCCACCGCCTCCGGCGTGCTGTCGCGGCCGGTAAAGCCAGTGCCGCCGGTAATCAGCACCACCTGCACGCGCTCGTCGGCGATCCAGGTGGCAACCTGTGCACGGATCTTGTACAGGTCGTCCTTGAGCAATACCCGCTCTGCCAGGTGATGGCCGGCCTCGCTCAACCGGTCGACGAACATCTGGCCAGAGGTATCGGTGTCGGGCGTGCGGGTGTCGCTAACGGTGAGCACCGCGATATTCAGCGGCACAAAGGGAGTATCTGCCTTGGCTTTCATGGGGGTCCGTCACAACAGGATAGGTTGGCCGCAGTTATATCACAGCGCACTTTTACCGGGTTGCGCCCAACAAACTTGCCCTGGATCAACCGCGCAGATTTATCGCTATGATGCACTTGCAGTGAACTTGCACTAAAGTCCTGCGTCATAAATGTCATCTAGCACCATCGCACTTGGAGAACCACGATGATCAAACGGACCCTACCCGCCTTCCTGCTCGCTTTGGGCCTGGGCACCCTTGCCGGCTGCTCCACCCCAACCGTCATCACCCTGAACGATGGCCGAGAAATCCAGGCGACGGATAAACCGTCCTACGACGAAGACTCCGGCTTCTACGAATTCGAGCAGCTGGACGGCAAGCGCACCCGCCTGAACAAGGACCAGATCCGCACCGTGAAAGAGCTGTAACCGCGGCGCGTTTTCAGCAAAGCCCCTTTGCACAGCAGGGGCTTGCGAGCAAAAACACGATGCAGTAGGATTTTGTTCATCGGAGTGTAGCGCAGCCAGGTAGCGCGTCTCGTTCGGGACGAGAAGGCCGCAGGTTCGAATCCTGTCTCTCCGACCAGATCCTCCAGAAGCCCGCTGATGCGGGCTTTTTTGTGCCTGGAAACTGCCACCAACGGTAGCGTTGAAAGCCGATAGCCACCCCTGCACTGCCCCCGTCACCCCTGTGTCAGGCACTGGTGAACTGCAAGGCCGCCAGCCTGGCATACAGCGGGCTCTGCTCGATTAATTGGCGATGAGTGCCCACCGCCACCAAGCGCCCCTGGTCGATGACCGCGATGCGCTCGGCGTGCTGGACCGTGGCCAGCCGATGGGCGATGACCAGCGTGGTACGCCCGGCCATCAGGCGGGGCAGTGCTTGCTGGATCAGGTGTTCGCTTTGCGCGTCGAGGGCGCTGGTGGCTTCGTCCAGCAACAGGATCGGCGCGTCCACCAGTAGCGCCCGGGCAATGGCCAGGCGCTGGCGCTGGCCGCCGGAAAGCCCGATGCCACCCTCCCCCAGCGGTGTCTGGTAACCCTGAGGTAACTGCCGAATAAACTCATCGGCATGGGCGCCGCGGGCTGCGGCTTCGACCTCGGCCTGGCTCGCCTCGGGGCGGCCATAGCGGATATTGGCTTCCACCGTGCCACGGAACAGCGAAGGGTTCTGTGCAACCAGGGCAAACTGCCGTCGCAGCTGGTCAGGGTCGAATTCTGTCAGCGGCTGGCCGTCGAGCAGGATGCGCCCTTGCTGGGGGTCGTAAAACCGCAGCAACAGATCGAACAAGGTCGACTTGCCGGCCCCTGATGGGCCGACCAGGGCCACGGTCTGGCCAGGCTCGATGACCAGGCTCAGGCCAGCTACCGCTGCCACGGTGGGCCGTGACGGGTAGGCGAACACCAGTTCCTGCAACTCGATATGCCCGCGGGCCCTCTGCCCCGGTAGGCCCGAGGCGGCACAGCCCGGCAGGATTGCGCTGCGTGCGGCCAGCAGTTCGGCGATGCGCTCGGCAGCACCGGCGGCGCGCTGCAGTTCGCCGATCACTTCACTGAGGGTGCCGAAGGCGCTGCCGACGATCAGGCTGTAGAACACGAAGGCGGCCAGTTCGCCGGCGGATATGCGCCCGGCGATCACATCCATGCCGCCCACCCACAGCATCACCCCAACCGCCCCCAGCACCAAGACGATCACCAGAGTGATCAGCCAGGCCCGCTGGGCAATGCGCTTGCGCGCCACGGTGAATGCCGCCTCGACCGTGTCGGCAAAAAGTGCGCGGTCATGTGCCTGATGGTTGTAGGCCTGCACAGTCTTGATCTGCCCCAGCGTCTCGGCCACGTAGCTGCCTACATCGGCGACCCGGTCCTGACTCTGCCGCGACAGCCTGCGTACGCGGCGACCAAACAGCAGGATGGGCGCCAACACCAGCGGCAGGGTCACCACCACGATGCTGGTGAGCTTGGGGTTGGTAATGAACAGCAGCACCACACCGCCCAGCACCATCAATGCGTTGCGCAGGAACATCGACAGCGACGAACCGATGACCGATTGCAGCAGCGTGGTGTCTGCTGTCAGCCGCGACTGGATCTCGGCGCTGCGGTTATCCTCGAAAAAGCCGGGGTGCAGGCCGATCAGGTGGTTGAACACCACCCGCCGCATGTCGGCCACGCAGCGCTCGCCAATCCAGGACACCAGGTAGAAACGGCTGAACGTTCCCACCGCCAGGGCCAGTACCAGCAGCAGGAACAGCCCGATGGTCTGGTTGAGCTGGTGCGCGGAACGGGTCATGAAACCCTGGTCGACCAGCAGCCGGATGCCTTGGCCCATCGACAAGGTGATGCCCGCAGTGACCACCAGTGCCAGCAAGGCCAGCAGAACCTGCCGGCGATAGGGGCGAACGAACTGCCAGGCCAGGCGTAATGCCCGGCGTGGTTGCGGGGAAACCGATTCGGACATGGCGACGATCACTATGGCTGGCGAAGGCCCAGACTACCACTCATCAGGGCTGGGGAACGCGGGCAGGTGGCTATAGCCTATCGATCTAACCAGGGTATGGAGCTTTGCCAGCGTTTCTGTTGGACTGGTATTGCCGTGACGAGCTTGTCGTCACAGGCCAGTCACGGTGCAGGACTACCCTGAGTGTTCACCTGATGAGGAGACCATGCATGAGCTTGCAGCCTACCAGCGACAACCAGCAGCCCCGGCCGAACCAGCAACCCCAGGTATGCGGTTCGATCATTGATGCCCAGGGGCGCGAAGTACCGATCACCGAGCAGATGATCCAGCAGGCTTGCAAGGCCCTGGAACAGAGCCGGGTCGAGCGCGTACGCAAAGGTTGAGCGGCGAATTTCTTGCAACCCGGCGCCCGCGCCGGGTTTTTATTTGCCTGAGTTCTGCACTGGCCCTATGCGGCCAGGCCCGGCTGAGCACACTCCCCCGGGCGAATGGCCGTGCAGCGGCCGGCACGCCGTCAGACCAATACGCCACCCAGCGCACTGACCAGTTGCGCCAACTGCGGCGCCTCGCCACGCAGGCGCACCGCCAGCCCCTCGATTTCGCGTCGCGCTGGGTACTGCTTGCGCAACTGGTCGAACGCGGCACGCTGTTGTTGCGGGTCGTCGCTCAGGCTGCGGCGGAAGTCGGCATCGTCACGGCGCGGGTCGTACACGGCGCGGCACAGGGTGGCCAGGGCCCAGGCCGGGTCGGCGCTGGCATCCAGCTCGATTTGCGCCAGCGGCGGGCGCGGCAGCAGGTCGGCCAGTTGCACCTGCTCATCCACCCCGAGGAAGCGGCACAGGGCCTGGTAGATCTGCGCGGTGCCACGCTGGCGGCCGTCGAGGCTGTAACCGGCAATATGCGGTGACGCCAGGGTACACAGGTCGGCCAGTTGCAGGTCGACTTGCGGCTCGCCTTCCCATACGTCCAGCACGGCATGGATGTCGTCGCGCTGCAGCAGCAGCTCGCGCAGGGCGGCGTTGTCCACCACCGGCCCACGGCTGGCGTTGACCAGCCAGGCACCCGGGCGCAATTGTGCCAATTGCGCCTGGCCCAGCAAGTGCCAGGTGGGGTAGCCGCCGCTACGCTGCAACGGGGTATGCAGGCTGATCACATCACACTGCTGGACAATGGTTTCCAGGCTGACGTAGTCACCGCCTTCAGCGGCCTGGCGCAGCGGGTCGCACACCAGCACCTTCCAGCCCAGGCCGCGCAGCACACGTACCAGCCGCCCGCCGACCTCACCTGCACCGACCACGCCGTAGACCCGTTCGGGCAGCGCAACGCCATCCAGTTCGGCCAGGGTCAGCAGGCTGCCCAGCACGTAATCGACCACGCCGCGGGCATTGCAGCCTGGCGCGCTGCTCCAGCGAATGCCGGCTTCGGCAAAATAGTCCAGGCCGAGGTGATCGGTACCGATGGTGCAGGTACCGACGAAGCGTACCCGGCTGCCTTCGAGCAATGTGCGGTCAACCTTGGTCACCGAGCGTACCAGCAGGATATCGGCGTCCTTGACGCTGGCGGCATCGAGGCTTCGGCCGGGGTAGCGGCGAATTTCCCCGAAGCCTTGGAAGAAGGCATCGAGCAGCGGGATGTTTTCGTCGGCAACTATCAGCATGGCGCTCTCCTGTCTGGGGAGCGCAGTGTAGGCGCATCGCCGGGTGGGTTGCACAGGGTTTCAGTCGGCTTTTTTGCGAATCCAGTAAAGGAAGGTGCCGGCGTCTTCCTGCTGTTGCACGAGTTCGTGGCCGAGGAAGTTGCAGAACTTGGGAATGTCGCGGCGGGTGGACGGGTCGGTGGCGATGACCTTGAGCAGGCCGCCGGCGGCCAGGTTGCGTACGTGCTGGTGCAGCATCATCACCGGCTCCGGGCAGTTCAGGCCGGTGGCATCGAGGATGGCGTCGGGGGTGAAATCGGTCATGGGGGGCTCCGAAAATGATCGCTATTGTCGCGCATCACGCGGCGGGGTCCAAGCGCGGCTTTGCAGGCCATACGTCCGGACGGGCGTTGCCAAGGCCCTTTGCGCCCCTCCGGCGGGTCAGAGGCTTCGCGCCGCC